>NZ_NHSG01000430.1:0-2507 GCF_020024005.1 Streptomyces purpurogeneiscleroticus | reverse complement strand
TGCCGGGGGCCGTTTCCGGGGCGTCGGCCGGGGCGGCGGCGTGTCCGGTGCCCGTAGGCGCGTCCCCGTCGCATTCGTTGGCCGTCTCGTCACCCTCTGTGACCGAAGGCAGTGTCGCTCCGGGCGCGCGGCTCGTGCCGTCGGAGTGTCCGCTCACTGCTCGCTCCCGCTTGGCGCTGGTCCGGTGGGTCGGTCTCGGGAAGGGGGGAATCCGCGGTGTAAGTGTGGCGATCATAGAGGTTTCCCGGACGGCCTAGCCAGCAACACCACCGCGACGATCGGCATCGATGACGGATGTTTGATGGTTTCTGTGCGCGTCTGTTCGACGGCCGGTCCTGACCGATCGATTGTGACGTTCCGTGATCACGGAGCGGGATGCGGCTGTCACTCAACTGGCCCCATGGAACAGGACGAACCCCCATGAACCATCACAGGGTGGATGGGGTGTTTCGAATCCCTTCCGGGAGGTCGATGTGGAGTACTCCCAGACACCCCAGGGGGTGGACCGCGGACGGCTGCGGCGGTTCGCCGCGATCGCCACCTCGCTGATCGCCCTGGTCGCCACCTCCCTCGTCGCCGCCCCCGCGACCGCCTCCGAAGCCACGCCCTCCTGCGCCCTGCCCCGCACCGACGTCCACCACTCCGAGGGCCTGGACTCCTGGAACGGCACCTACGCGCGCCCCCTGCGCACCCTCGACGCCGTCATGGTCTTCCTGTCCTTCCCCGACGCCCGGCCGCGGGTCGCCCCCCGCCGCCTCGCCACCGAGTACTTCCCCGCCACCACCCGCTTCTTCGACACGGCCTCGTACGGCAGGTTCCGGCTGCGCCCGCACGTCCAGCGGCACTGGGTGAAGATGCCGCGCACGTCCACCGCGTACGGGATACAGCGCGACTGGGACGCCGCGGGGCGCAGCGCGTACCTCGACGACGCGGTCGCGGCGGCCGACGCGGAGGTCGACTTCGGCCGGTACGACATGGTCTACCTGGTCGCCGACCCGGACGCGCCCGGCGTCAACTCCGACGCGACCAAGGTCGTCAACCTCGACCAGCCGCTGACGGCCGACGGCGCCCCGCTGCACCGCTTCGTCACGGTCTTCGAGAACAATCCGCCCGACCACAACGTCCTCGCCCACGAGACCGGCCACGTCTTCGACCTGCCGGACCTCTACCACCGGCCGGCCGACGGCATGGGCGACTGGGACACGTACGTGGGGGACTGGGACCTCATGGGCAGCCAGTTCGGGATGGCTCCCGAGCCCTTCGCCTGGCACAAGTGGAAGCTCGGCTGGCTCTCCGACCGCCAGGTCGACTGCGTCCCCGGGAACGGGAGCACGGTGCGCACGCTGCACCCCCTCTCCGCGCCCGTGCGCCCCGGTGACGGGCAGCGGTCGCGGCTGCTCGTCGCCCGGACGGGGGAGGACGACGCGATCGCCGTGGAGGCGCGGAACGCGGCCGGCAACGACCGCGGCATCTGCCGCGAAGGCGTGCTCGTCTACCGCATCCGCAGCGCCACGCCCTCCAGCGAGGGCCCGGTGCAGGTGGTCGACGGCCACCCGCGCACCTCGGCCTGCTGGGGCGCCTCGGTCCACCCGCCGCTCGCGGACGCCCCGCTGGGCGTCGGCGAGAGCGTGGACGCGGGGGACGGCGTACGGGTGGCGGTGACGGGCCGGACGGTGGCGGGCGACTGGACGGTCAGAGTCACGCGCAGGTGAGCCGGTGGGCCTTGTGGCCCGCCGCCCCGGCATACGACGAAGGCCCTCACCGGAGTGAGGGCCTTCGTGTGTCTGTGCGCCGCCAGGGACTCGAACCCCGGACCCGCTGATTAAGAGTCAGCTGCTCTAACCAACTGAGCTAGCGGCGCCTGCTGACGTGGAAACCTTAGCACCCTGATCGGGGAGGGCAAAAATCGATTCGTCGCTGATGATCGGCTCGGCGCGGGCACTCAGGGGGGCGGGCACTCAGGGTCGGGCGCCGGCGCCCGTCGTGGCCGGGCGTACGGCGTCGGGCGCGGCGGGGCTCTCCGAGGGGGCCGTACGGGCCGCTCGTACGCATGCCCACAGCAGTACGTCCGGGCCGGGCAGCCAGGGGTTCCGCACGTCGGGCGCGACCAGCCAGCGGGAGGACGGCGGCGGGGCGTCCGGCGCGGCCCGTCCGGGGTGCAGCGGCGGGATGCTCACCGCGTCCCCCGCGCCGTGGCACAGCAGCGGCGGCACCGACCGCGCCCACTCCTCCCAGGAGAGCAGCGCGGGCAGCCGCTGGGCGGTGCCGCGCGCGGCGAACAGCAGCAGGCGTCCGCGGTGCATCGCGACGGGCCCGGAGCCGGGGCCCGCGGCCCATAAGCAGTCGGCCATCCGGCGGCCGAAGAGGGCAGGGGCGTTGATCACGTCGAAGACGGTGCCGCAGGGCAGCACGCTCGGTGCCGTGGGATGGGTGGCCCACAGGTGGTGCACCCGGCGGGGGTGCGGGCTCGCCGAGGCGAGCCAGTCGGCTCCTGCGAGGGTGACGAA
>NZ_NHSG01000429.1:0-25762 GCF_020024005.1 Streptomyces purpurogeneiscleroticus | reverse complement strand
CCTTGCGTCCGTCCTGCGGCGCTCGAACTCGCCGCGGGTGGGCACGGGGGCGTCCGGGTCGTGCCGGCGGAGATGCTCGACGTACCGGTCGTACGCCGACTCTCCGGTCAACTCCCGCACGTACCACCGCACGCCCCGCGCCCACCGCGCCACGACCGCCCTGAGCGGGGCACCCCGCATACCGCCCGCGCCACGGCGGCCGCCGTCCATCCGGGCGCCCCGCGCCCTCCGCGCCGTCCCGTTCACCTCCGGGCCTCCTCGCTCCCCGCCGCCGCCAGTTCCGCCTTCTCCTCCCGTGTGGCTATCAGGCCGGCCGGGGCGACGAGCTGCGAGGCGACGTACGGGGCCTCCTTCAGGGGAGTCGCGTCCGGGGTGCGGAGGTGGCGTACGCACACGCGGGTCGCGTCGGCGATCACGACGACGATCAGCAGGGCCAGTACCGCCGACAGCACGCCGTCCACCGTGGAGTTGGTGACGACCGTGTGCATGTCCTCCATCGACTTCGCGGGCGGAAGGACCTTCCCCGCGTCAATGGCGTCCTGGTAGATCGCGCGCTGGGTGAAGAAGCCCACCTTCGGGTCGCCGGAGAAGACCTTCTGCCAGCTCGCGGTCAGGGTGACCACCGCGTCCCAGGCCAGCGGGATGCCCGTGACCCAGGCCCACTTCAGCCGGCCGGACTTCACCAGCAGCGTCGTGCACACCGCCAGCGCGACCGCCGCCAGCAGCTGGTTGGAGATGCCGAAGATCGGGAAGAGCTGGTTGATGCCGCCCAGCGGCTCGTGGACGCCCACCCACAGGAAGTACCCCCACAGGCCCACCACGGCCGCGCTGCACAGGATCAGCCCCGGCTTCCAGCTGATGTCCCGGAACGGCTTGTAGGCGTTGCCCAGCATGTCCTGGAGCATGAAGCGGCCCACGCGCGTGCCCGCGTCCAGCGCCGTCAGGATGAACAGCGCCTCGAACATGATCGCGAAGTGGTACCAGAACGCCTTCATCCCGGCGCCGCCCACCACTTGCGAGAAGATCTCCGAGACGCCGACGGCCAGCGTCGGCGCGCCGCCCGTGCGGGACAGCAGTGTCTGTTCCTCCACGGACTTGGCCGCGGCCGCCAGTTGGTCGGGGGAGATCGAGTAACCGAACTGGGCGACCGCCTGGGAGGCGGACTGGACGGAGTCGCCGATGACGCCCGCCGGCGCGTTCATCGCGAAGTACAGGCCGGGGTCGATGATGGACGCGGCCACCAGCGCCATCACCGCGACGAACGACTCCATCAGCATCGAGCCGTACCCGATCATGCGGATCTGGGTCTCCTTCTGCACCATCTTCGGTGTGGTGCCAGAGGAGATCAGTGCGTGGAAGCCCGACAGCGCGCCACAGGCGATCGTGATGAAGGCGAACGGGAAGAGGGAGCCGGCGAAGACCGGGCCGTCGCCGCGGCTCGCGAAGTGCGTCACCGCGTCCATCTTCAGCGTCGGGAGAGCGATCACCACGCCCAGCGCCAGCAGGGCGATCGTGCCGATCTTCATGAACGTGGAGAGGTAGTCGCGGGGCGCGAGCAGGGTCCAGACGGGGAGTACCGAGGCGATGAAGCCGTATGCCACCAGCCAGATGACCAGGGTCTTCGGCTGGAGGGTGAAGGTGTCGGCCCAGGAGGACTCCGCGACCCAGCGGCCGCCGACGAGGGCGAGGAGCAGCAGGGCGATGCCGAGGAGGGAGACCTCGGTGATCCGGCCCGGGCGGAGAAAGCGCAGGTAGACGCCCATGATCAGCGCGATCGGGATCGTCATGCCGATGGAGAACGTGCCCCAGGGGGACGCGGCCAGCGCGTTGACGATCACCAGGGCCAGTACGCCGAGCAGGATGATCATGATGGCGAAGGCGGCGAGCAGCGCCGCGGCCCCGCCGAACGGGCCGATCTCCTCGCGCGCCATCTGGCCCAGCGACTTCCCGTCCCGCCGGGTGGAGAAGAAGAGCACCACCATGTCCTGCACGGCGCCCGCGAACACCACCCCGACGATGATCCAGATCGTGCCGGGGAGATACCCCATCTGTGCCGCGAGCACCGGCCCGACCAGCGGGCCCGCGCCCGCGATGGCCGCGAAGTGGTGGCCGAGCAGGACGCGGCGGTCGGTGGGGTGGAAGTCGATGCCGTTGTTCAGCCGCTCGGCCGGTGTGGCGCGGTTCTTGTCCACCCGCAGCACGCGCGTGGCGATGAACCGCGAATAGAAGCGGTACGCGATGGCGTACGTGCCGAGGGCGGCGGCCACCATCCAGGCCGCCGACACCTCCTCGCCGCGGCCCAGTGCGAGCAGGGTCCAGCCGGCGGCGCCGATGAGCGCAACGGCTGTCCAGATGGCGATCGTTCGGGGCGATGTCGTACGCACTGGCCGTCCTCCCGTCCTGACGGTGACGGAAGGACCGTAAAGCAGGGAATGTGACGTGCGCTACACCCTGTGGATAACCAGGGTGACGGGAATGTGCATTCCCCTGCCGTGCGGCCGACGGCCCGGCCCCGTACCGCCAGTCGTCCGGGCGCTGCTAGTCGTTCGGCCGCTGCAGCCGGGCCACGAACTTGTACCGGTCGCCGCGGTACACCGAGCGCACCCACTCGACCGGTTCGCCCTGGGGGTCCAGGGAGTGCCGGGAGAGCATCAGCATCGGCAGGCCCACGTCCGTGCCCAGCAGCGCGGCCTCGCGCGGGGTGGCGAGGGACGTCTCGATGGTCTCCTCGGCCTCCGCCGGGCGGACGTCGTAGACCTCCGCCAGCGCGGTGTAGAGGGAGGTGTACTTGACCAGGTTGCGGCGCAGGGCGGGGAAGCGCTTGGCCGACAGGTGCGTGGTCTCGATGGCCATCGGCTCGCCGCTGGCCAGCCGCAGCCGTTCGATGCGCAGCACCCGGCCGCCCGTCGCGATGTCCAGCAGCCCGGCCAGCCGGTCGTCGGCCGTGACGTACCCGATGTCCAGCAGCTGCGAGGTGGGCTCCAGACCCTGGGCGCGCATGTCCTCGGTGTAGGAGGTCAGTTGCAGCGCCTGGGAGACCTTGGGCTTGGCGACGAAGGTGCCCTTGCCCTGGATGCGTTCCAGCCGTCCCTCGACGACCAGTTCCTGCAATGCCTGCCGCACGGTCGTCCGTGAGGTGTCGAACTCCGAGGCCAGGGTGCGCTCGGGCGGTACGGGGGTGCCCGGCGGCAGGGTCTCGGTGATCTCCAGCAAGTGCCGCTTGAGCCGGTAGTACTTGGGCACCCGCGCGGTGCGCGCGGCTCCGCTGCCGGACTCCGCGCCGGCCTCGTCGGTCTCCATGACCCGCCCTTCCGACTCCACTCGTGCTGTCGTCACCGGCTCCTCCGTACGTAGCGGCTCACATCGTGGCACGGGTGAGGTGCCGATGCTCCCTCGCAGGTCCGCGCCTGCCGGATGTCGGTCCGGTAACGGAGCCGACAGCGACTCTTATACACCTCTTGACACCCCTAAAGGTCTAGGCCAAGCTGCGGGAACTGGTCTAAACCATTAAAGACCACACCCAGCCATTAGGGGAGTGTGCTGTGAAGCGTGGGCTGATCGCTGCGACGGCAGTCGCGGGAATGCTGGTAAGTGTCGCGGCCTGCGGGTCCGGCGACGGGGGCACGGGGGCGGAAGCCAAGAGCCTCACCGTATGGGTCATGGACGGCTCCACCCCGCCGGGCTGGACGAAGGACGTCACGGCCGCCTTCGAGAAGAAGACCGGCGCGAAGCTGAACATCGAGATCCAGAAGTGGAACGGCATTCAGCAGAAGATCACCACCGCGCTCTCCGAGGAGAACCCGCCGGACGTCATCGAGGTCGGCAACACCCAGACCCCCGCCTACGCCAAGACCTCCGGCCTCGCCGAACTGGACGACCTGAAGAAGGAGATCGGCGCCGACTGGACGCCGTCCCTGAACAAGTCGGCCGTCTACCAGGGCAAGCAGTACGCCGCCCCCTGGTACGCCGCCAACCGCGTCGTCGTCTACAACAAGAAGATCTGGGCCGAGGCCGGCATCAAGGACACGCCGAAGACCCGCACCGAGTTCTTCAAGGACCTCGACCTGATCCAGAAGAAGACGGACGCCGAGCCGCTCTATCTGCCCGGCCAGAACTGGTACTTCTTCAACGGCCTGACCATCGGCACCAAGGCGGACCTGGTCAAGAAGCAGGGCGGCAAGTGGGTCTCCAACCTCGCCGACCCCAAGGTCGCCAAGGCCATGGACATCTACAAGCAGTACCAGTCCTTCAGCAAGGCCCCGAAGGACAAGGACGAGGCCACCCCGCAGCAGGGCGAGGTCTTCGCCAAGGGAAAGACCGGCGCGTTCATCGGCATGGGCTGGGAGTCCGGGATCGCCATCAAGGCCAACCCGAAGATCGAGAAGGACATCGGCTACTTCACCGTCCCCGGTGAGACCGCCGGGACACCGGAGGGCGTCTTCCTCGGCGGCTCCAACCTCGCCGTCGCCGCCGGCAGCCAGAAGCAGGACCTCGCCAAGAAGTTCCTGAAGATCGCGCTCTCCGACAAGTACGAGGGACAGCTCGCCGAAGAAGGCGGCGTCATCCCCAACAAGGAGTCGCTGCAGAGCGCCCTGAAGGGCAACCCGGCGGCCGAGGCCGCAGCGCCCGCCGTCGCCGGCGGCGGCACCACCCCGCTCATCCCCGAATGGGGCGCCGTGGAGAACCCGCCCAACCCCATCAAGACGTACATGACCGCCGTCCTGAACGGTAAGAGCCCGATGGACGCCGCCCGGCAGGTCGAGGGCGAGTTCAACAAGCGCCTCGGCCAGCAGCAGTGAGCGCGAGCACCACCGACGTACGGCCCCGTAAGGCGGTACGGCCCGTGAAGGAGGCGCCGCGGCCCGCCAAGGAGGTGCGGCGCCGCGCCTACGGGCCGTACCTCCTGCTCCTGCCCGCGCTCGCCGCCACCGCGGTGTTCCTCGGCTGGCCCATGGTCACCAACGGACTGCTCTCCCTCCAGAACCTCAACATGGGACAGCTGATCCGGCACGCCACCGAGTGGAACGGCCTGGACAATTACGGCGAGATCCTGGGCAACGAGGAGTTCTGGCGGGTCTCCCTCCGCTCCCTCCTCTTCACCGCCGCCAATGTCGCCCTCATCATGGCCGTCGGCACCCTCACCGGCCTGCTCCTCGCCCGGCTCGGCCCCCGTATGCGGCTCACGCTCCTCTTCGGCCTCGTTCTCGCCTGGGCCATGCCCGTCATCGCCGCCACCACCGTCTACCAGTGGCTCTTCGCCCAGCGCTTCGGCGTCGTCAACTGGGTACTGGACCGGCTCGGATGGCACGGCATGGCGGACTTCAACTGGACCGGCAGCCAGTTCTCCACCTTCTTCGTCATCACCGTCCTGGTCGTCTGGCAGTCCGTACCCTTCGTCGCGATCAACCTCTACGCCGCGACGACCACCATCCCCAGGGAGCTCTACGAAGCGGCCGCCCTCGACGGCGCCGGCGCCTGGAAGAGCTTCACCTCCGTGACCCTGCCCTTCATCAGGCCGTTCCTCTACGCGACGACCTTCCTCGAAGTCATCTGGGTCTTCAAAGCCTTCGCACAGGTGTTCGCCATCAACGAGGGCGGCCCGGAGCGGCTCACCGAAATCCTCCCCGTGTACGCCTTCATCGAGGGCATGGGCAACCAGCACTACGGCATGGGCGCGGCCATCTCGCTGCTGACCATCCTCATCCTGCTGGCCCTGACCTCGTACTACCTCCGGATCGTGCTCCGGCAGGAGGAGGACGAGCGATGAAACGCAGTCTCTTCGGCCGCCTCTGGCCCAACGCCGCGGCCCTGGCCCTGACCGCGGGCTTCCTCTTCCCCGTCTACTGGATGTTCAGTACGGCACTGAAGCCGACCGGCGACATCATCAGCGAGAACCCCGTGTGGTTCCCGCTCACCCCGACCCTCGAACACTTCCGCACCGCCGTCAGCGCCCCGGATTTCTGGCGGTACGTCGGCAACTCCGTCACCGTCACGGTCCTCGCCGTGGGCATGTCGCTGGTGATCGCCCTGCTCGCGTCCTTCGCGATCGCCCGGATGCGCTTCAAGGGCCGCCGCGGCGTGATCGTCACCTTCATGATCGCCCAGATGGCGCCCTGGGAGGTGATGGTCATCGCGATCTACATGATCGTCCGGGACGGCGACATGCTGAACAGCCTGCTGCCCCTCACCTTCTTCTACATGGTCATGGTGCTGCCCTTTACGATCCTCACCCTCCGCGGCTACATCGCGGCCGTCCCCAAGGAGCTGGAGGAATCCGCCATGGTCGACGGCTGCTCCCGCCCGCAGGCATTCACCAGGATCATCCTGCCGCTGCTCGCCCCTGGGCTGATGGCCACCTCGCTCTTCGGCTTCATCACCGCCTGGAACGAATTCCCCCTCGTCCTCATCCTCAACAAGCAGCCCGAGGCCCAGACCCTGCCCCTGTGGCTGTCCGGCTTCCAGACCAACTTCGGCGACGACTGGGGCGCCACCATGGCCGCCGCCTCCCTCTTCGCCCTCCCCATCCTGATCCTCTTCCTCTTCCTGCAGCGCAAGGCGGTCGGCGGCCTCACCTCGGGCGCGGTGAAGGGATGACGCGGCCGCCCGCCCCGCCCGCCTGCCTCCGCGCAGGGACCGCCGGTCTGCGATCTGATGAAAGCCGCGCCCGGGCCGGTACCGACGCCCGCCCGCCTGCTCGTTCATGCGCAGTGAAGGGACACGCAGCTCCATGACGACGCTCCTACGCTCCGCCGACACCCTCACCCGCGACGCGCTGGCCGTGCTTCAGCCGGGCTTCACCGGTACCGACGCACCGGACTGGCTGCTGCGCCGGCTCGGCGAGGGCCTCACGTCCGTCGGCCTGTTCGGACGCAACGTCCACACCCCCGAACAGCTCGCCGCTCTGAGCGCCCGCCTCCGCGCCGAGACCGACGGCCTCCTGATCGCCATCGACGAGGAGGGCGGCGACGTCACCCGCCTCGAAGTACGCGGCGGCTCCTCCTTCCCCGGCAACCTCGCCCTCGGCGCCGTCGACGACACCGGCCTCACCCGCGCCGTCGCCCGCGAACTGGGCCGCCGCCTCGCCGACTGCGGCATCACCCTCAACTGGGCCCCCAGCGCCGACGTCAACTCCAACCCCGGCAACCCCGTCATCGGCGTACGCTCCTTCGGCTCCGACCCCCACCTGGTCGCCCGGCACACCGCCGCCTACATCCAGGGCATGCAGGCCGCCGGCGTCGCCGCCTGCACCAAGCACTTCCCCGGCCACGGCGACACCGCCGTCGACTCCCACTACGACCTGCCCCGCATCGACGCCGGCCCCGACACCCTGCACGCCCGCGAACTCGTCCCCTTCAAGGCGGCCGTCGCGGCCGGCACCAAGGCCGTCATGAGCGCGCACATCCTCGTACCGGCCCTGGACGGCGACCTGCCCGCCACGCTCAGCCCGGCCGCCCTGCACGGACTGCTGCGCGCGCCCGTCGCGGCCGGCGGCCTCGGCTTCGACGGCCTGATCGTCACCGACGCCGTGGAGATGCGGGCCATCGCCGCCACGTACGGAATCGAACGCGGCAGCGTGCTCGCCATCGCCGCCGGTGCCGACGCCATCTGCGTCGGCGGCGGGCTGGCCGACGAGGCGACCGTCCTCCGCCTCCGCGACGCCCTGGTACGCGCCGTGCGCTCCGGCGCGCTCACCGAGGAGCGCCTGGCCGAGGCGGCGGGCCGGGTCCGCGCCCTGGCCCGCTGGACGCGCGAAACCGGGCGGTCCTCGGCACGCGCACACGGGGGAGCGGGGGACCCGGACGTGGGGCTCCGGGCGGCCCGGCGGGCCCTACGGGTGACGGCGGCCGAAGGCGCGTACGAGCCGTTGCGCACGCCCGCGTATGTCGCGGCCTTCACGCCCGTCGCCAACATCGCGGTCGGCGACGAGACGCCCTGGGGCGTCGCGGCCGAGCTGCAGCGGCTGCTGCCCGGCACGGACACCGGCAGCTTCGGCCCCGCCGACGCCGAGGAGGCCGGTGCCTCCGCAATGCTCGCGAAGGTCCTGGAGGCGGCGGCGGACCGCAGGATCGTCGCAGTGGTACGTGACCTGCACCGGCACCCCTGGATGGCCGACGCCCTCACCGCTCTCGTCGCCGCCCGGCCCGACACCGTCGTGGTCGAGATGGGGGTGCCCCAGGCCCCGCCGGTCGGCGCCCTGCACATCGCCACGCACGGTGCCGCCCGCGTCTGCGGTCTCGCGGCCGCGGAGGTCATCACGGGCGGCTGAGGTGATCATGGGCGGCTGAGGTCGCAACGAACGACAGGTGCCGAGCCCCGCGGGACTCGGCACCTGTGCATTCCGTACGGGAATTGCCTACAGCCCCTGCCACTCCGGCTTGGCCGCGTACGTCGCGCGGAAATAGTCCGCGAGCTTGAGCTTCGAGGCCGCCGCCTCGTCGACGACCACCGTCGCGTGCGGGTGCAGCTGCAGCGCGGAGGCCGGTACCAGCGCCGACACCGGACCCTCCACGGTCTGGGCCACCGCGTCCGCCTTGCCCTCGCCCGTGGCCAGCAGTACCAGGTGACGGGCCTCCAGAATGGTCCCGATGCCCTGGGTGATGACGTGGTGCGGTACCTCGTCGAGGCTGTCGAAGAACCGGGCGTTGTCCTCCCGGGTGCGCTGCGTCAGCGTCTTGATGCGGGTACGGGAGGCGAGCGAGGAGCACGGCTCGTTGAAGCCGATGTGCCCGTCGGTGCCGATGCCCAGCAGCTGGAGGTCCACGCCGCCGGCCTCGGCCAGCGCGCGGTCGTAGGCGTCACAGGCCGCCTGGAGGTCCTCGGCGGCGCCGTCCGGGCCCATGAAGGCGTCCGCGCTCAGGCCGAGCGGCGCGACGACCTCGCGCAGCACCACGGAACGGTAGGACTCGGGGTGGCCCGCGGGCAGCCCCACGTACTCGTCGAGCTGGCAGATACGGGCCCGCGAGGCATCCACGGCGCCCGCCGCGACCTTGTTCGCGAGCGCTTCGTAGATGGGCAGCGGGGTCGAGCCGGTGGCCACGCCGAGCAGCGCGTCGGGCTTGCGCCTCAGCAGGGCGGCCATGGCCTCGGCGATCAGCTCGCCGCCTTCCTTGGCATCCGGGACGATGACAACTTCCACGCTGGGCCTGCCGTTCTGGAGAGAGGGGGCAAGTGGTATAGACCACTCTAGCAGCGGCGCCGCGGCCCCGTGGTGCCCTTGGCGCACCGCCGCACATGTCACCGCACGTCCATGCTCCGCGCTCCCCGTCCACCGGGCTACCGCAGACCTCCGCACCCCGTTCCACCTGCGCACATGCCGACGGCCCCACTCCTCGGGGGGAGCGGGGCCGTCCGTATATCCGTCTGTCGTGCGCGCGAGGTGCGCCTGTGTACGCGCCTGTACAAGGGGCCCGGAAACACCCGCGGGCCGCGGCGCCGGGACAGGACCCTCAACCTGTCCGGCACCGCAGCCCGGAGCTGACATCGGCCGGTGCACGCCGTGAGGTGTGCGGTTCCTCGCGGCGCCCGGTCCGGCCGATCGGAGGCCGCGGCGCAGTCAGGGCAGAGAGCGCCTCGGTCCTCTATCCGTCCTCCTGTGCGGGGAGGGCGGAAGCCTTTTACCGATTCATTGTGGACTAGACCATGCGCATCAGTCCATGCCTGTGCACGGTCAACGGATACACCGTACGCCGGTAGGCTCGCATGCGTGCCCTCCATGAACGATCTCGTCCGCCAGCACACCGCTCTGAGCGACTCCGACCTCGAGTGGCTCCATCTGCTGGTCTCCGAATGGCAGCTGCTCTCGGACCTGTCCTTCGCGGACCTCGTCCTGTGGGTGCCCACCCTGGACGGCACCCGTTACGTGTCCGTCGCGCAGATGCGCCCGAACACCGGGCCGACGTCGTACCAGGACGACATGGTCGGCCATCTGGTGCCGCGCGGCCGCCGCCCGATGCTGGACACCGCGCTGGACGAGGGCCGCATCGTGCGTGAGGGCGACCCCGAGTGGCGCGAGGAGGTGCCCGTACGGGTGGAGTCCATCCCCGTGCGCCGGGACGGCCGGGTGCTGGGCGTGATCGCGCGGAACACCAATCTGCTCACCGTACGGACGCCCAGCCGGCTGGAGCTCACCTACCTGCAGAGCGCGTCCGACCTGGCACAGATGATCGCCGCAGGATCGTTTCCCTTCCCGGGGCAGCAGGTCGACATGGACGCCTCGCCGCGGGCCGGCGACGGGCTCATCCGGCTCGACGCGGACGGCGTCGTCCAGTACGCCAGTCCGAACGCGCTCTCCGCGTACCACCGTCTCGGGCTCGCCGCCGACCTCGTGGGCCACCACCTCGGCCGGGCCACCGCCGAACTCGCGCCGGCGCGCGGCCCCGTGGACGAGGCCCTGGTGAAGCTCGCCAGCGGCTGGGCGCCGCGCGAATTCGAGGTGGAGGGCAACGACGGCGTCATTCAACTGAGAGCCATCCCGCTCAAACCGAAGGGCACGCACATCGGTTCACTCGTGCTGCTGCGCGACGTCACCGAATTGCGACGCCGAGAGCGCGAATTGATTACGAAGGACGCGACCATCCGGGAAATCCACCACCGGGTGAAGAACAACTTGCAGACAGTGGCCGCCCTCTTGCGGCTGCAGGCCCGCCGGATGGATTCGCCCCAGGGGCGCGAGGCGCTGAACGAGGCGGTCCGCAGGGTCGGTTCCATCGCGATCGTCCACGAGACGCTCTCCCAGAATCTGGACGAACGGGTCGAGTTCGACGAGATCGCCGACAGAGTGCTCGCCATGGTCGCGGAGATCTCGCCGGGGAAGGTGGCCGGACGGCGCAGCGGCCGCTTCGGAATCCTGGACGCCGAGGTCGCGACCCCGCTGTCCATGGTGCTCACCGAGGTCCTCCAGAACGCGCTGGAGCACGCCTTCGCGCCGGGGGAGCAGGGCACGGTCGAGGTGGGCGCGGTGCGCGGCGGCAGCAGCACGGAGCCGCGGCTGCGGGTCACCGTCCGGGACGACGGCCGCGGACTGCCCGAAGGGTTCGACCCGCAGCGCGCCGGCAACCTCGGGCTGCAGATCGTCCGGACGCTGGTCGAGGGCGAGATGAGCGGCACGTTCGACATGCTCCCGGCCCCCGGGCGCGGCACGCAGGTGGTGCTGGACATCCCCGTACGGGCCGAGAAGCACTGAGCGCGCCGACAGGGCGGGCAGAGCGCTTGGTGGCGTATCTCACGCGGTACGCACCGCCCTGCGCGCCCCTCCGTACGGCCTTACGGAAGCGTGTGCGGACAGCAGTCAGCCCCGGACCGAGTTCCGGTCCGGGGCTCAAAGCTCACGTTGCTTAGCGCATCGGGGGTACTGCGCGCTGCGGCTCGGATGCCACGGGGCGTCTGGTTCAGGCGCTGGCGTTGCGCGCCCGGTTACGAGCCGCACGGCGCTTCATTGCGCGGCGCTCGTCCTCGCTCAGACCACCCCAGACGCCGGAGTCCTGGCCGGACTCGAGCGCCCACTGCAGGCACTGCTCCATGACGGGGCAGCGGCGGCAGACGGCCTTGGCTTCCTCGATCTGCAGCAGCGCAGGACCGGTGTTGCCGATGGGGAAGAAGAGCTCGGGGTCTTCCTCGCGGCAAACGGCGCGGTGACGCCAGTCCATGGCTGCTCCATCTCCTCGTATTACGGGAACGTTGCTTGTGAATGTGAACGCTTTCACGAATCCCTCCGCAAGGGAAGGGCCGAACGCCCGCATGGGGCTGGTGCGGTCCTGGAAAAGAGGAGGGGATTCGGGCTCTCAAGGGGGCCGAAGAGCGGCCGTCCCGATCGCCATGAAGAGACTCGCAAACCTCGGCGGCGGATACAACCCCTTCCGGAAACTTTTTTTTGATTCCTTGGTGTCGGCTGCGTCACAGCCGTACTTCTGGGGGGTGGAAGTCAGCCTAAACGTTCGACTGAAAGGACTTTAGGCCCTACTGCTCACACAATCACACGCAGTGCACGGCGTACGCCTGTGAACGTCACGCTGGAACGCAGTCCCAGGTGGTCGCCGTCCATCTGGAAGGGCAGTGGAACCTGTGAATGCAAGGTGAAGTCCGTCTGATCATGAAGCGATACGGCGTGCTTTCCCCGTGGGCCGCGGTCCGGGGTTGACGCCAGCAGCTGGGTGGCGTACCGGGCGACCGCCGGGGTGGAGAGTCTGCTCAGCGCGAAGACGTCCAGCGCGGTATCGAAGGACGCCTGCGGCGACGGGTAGACCGGGCGATTGCCCAGGTAGGTCCAGGGGGCGGTGTTACAGATTATGGACAGGACGAGGTCGTCGATCACTTCCGTCGAGCCCGGTTCGGCGCCCGGGTGCTCCAGCGTGATGGTGCCGTGCCGGCGGTTCGGCTCGCCCATGAACTGGCGCATGACCTGTCGCATGTACAGCGCATGGGTCGAACGCTTGCCGCGTTCGCGCTGTTGTTCGACTCGGCCCACGACGCCGGCGTCGAAGCCGAAGCCCGCGCAGAAAGTGAACCAGCGCTTCGGAATCATCTCGTCCTGAGTGTCCGGTGTGCCGGCGGCCAAACCCAGTCCGACCGTACGTTCGCTGCCGTCACTCAGCGCGTCCAGCAGGGCGCCGGTGGCCTCCACGGCGTCGTTCGGCAGGCCCAGCGCCCGGGCGAAGACGTTGGTGGAGCCGCCGGGGACCACGGCGAGGCGCGGCAGCGCCTCCGGGTCCGGGCCGTGGGTCAGCAGACCGTTGACGACCTCGTTGACCGTCCCGTCACCGCCGAGGGCGACCACCAGCTCCGTCTCGCCGCTCTCCGCGGCCCGGCGGGCGAGGTCCCGCGCATGACCTCTGTACTCGGTCTGCGCGACCTCCAGTTTCAGGTCGCTGGCCAGCGCGTGGGCCAGTACGTCACGGGTGCGCGCACTGGTGGTGGTTGCTGCAGGGTTGACCACGAGAAGTGCACGCATGGGGAGCAGGGTACCTACGTGCTGGTACGGGGGCCCAGCCCTGCCCGTCAGGTGGACCGGGCCCCGGCGCTACCCTGCTGGGGTGAGCAGCAGTAAGCAGAAGCGGACACCGGCCGCCCCCACGCCCGCCCCCGCACCCGCCGGGCCGCGGCCGCGGCGGCTGACCGCCGCGGCGGTGCTCACGGGCCTGGAGGGGCTCGCGCTGGCAGCGCTGGGCGTCTACATGCTGATCGACGGGCTGACCGGCTCGCCGGACAGTCGTCAGCAGGCCGAGACGGGCGGGATCACCGTGATCGTGCTGGCGCTGCTGCCGCTGGTCTCCGCGCGCGGGCTGTGGCTGCGGCGGCGCTGGAGCCGAGGGCCCTCGCTGATCACGCAGATCGTGGCGCTGCCGGTGGCCTGGACGCTGATCAACGGTGGTGGCGTGCTGCTCGCGGGCGGTGTGCTCCTGGGTGTCGTCGCGTTCGTCGTACTCGGTCTGCTGGTCAATCCGACGGCCACCGAGGCGCTGGGCATCGGGCCGCGCGAGGACGCCTAGCCGGCTCTTGGCCGGCTCGTAGTGAGCCGCCGAGCAGGTGGCGGGCGCTCGCTGCGTGCCGGGGCGGCCGCACAGCTGTACGCCGGTACTCGCGCGGGCGCTCCGGAGAGCCGCGCGCCGGGCTTGTGCGGGGCGGGCTGGAAGCCCGTACGCCGGGAGCGTGCGAGGCGTGCTGGAACGCCGTACGCCGGGCTTGTGCGGGGCGTGCCGGGCAGTCGTACGCCCTCGTGCGAGGGGGCGTGTCGGGGGCGCGTACGCCGACGGGCGCGGGCCGCACCGGGCCCGTGAGGCTCTCGGCGGAGCCCTGTGGGGTGTCGGTGCGGCCCGCGCCCGTCGCGCGGTCGTGGCCCGGAGTGCGGCGGATCCGGCGGTCTCCCGCCCGGCCGGAGGGGCCGCTACTCCTCGACCAGCAGCTTGTCGCGGAGCTGGGCCAGGGTGCGGGCCAGCAGCCGGGAGACGTGCATCTGGGAGATGCCCACCTCCTGGGCGATCTGCGACTGGGTCATGTTGCCGAAGAAGCGCAGCAGAAGGATCTTCTTCTCGCGCGGCGGCAGGTCTTCCAGCAGGGGCTTGAGGGATTCGCGGTATTCGACGCCCTCCAGCGCCTCGTCCTCGGCGCCCAGGGTGTCGGCGACCGCGGGGGACTCGTCGTCGGTGTCCGGCACGTCCAGCGAGAGGGTGCTGTAGGCGTTCGCCGACTCCAGGCCCTCCAGCACCTCCTCCTCGGAGATGCGCAGATGCTCGGCCAGCTCGTGGACCGTGGGTGCACGGCCGTGCCGTTGGGAGAGCTCCGCGGTCGCCGTGGTCAGCGACAGCCGCAGCTCCTGCAGGCGGCGCGGCACGCGGACCGCCCAGCCCTTGTCGCGGAAGTGCCGCTTGATCTCGCCGACCACGGTCGGGGTGGCGTACGTGGAGAACTCCACGCCGCGCTCCGGATCGAACCGGTCCACCGACTTGATCAGGCCGATCGTGGCGACCTGGGTGAGGTCGTCCAGCGGCTCGCCGCGGTTGCGGAAGCGCCGGGCGAGATGCTCCACCAGCGGGAGGTGCATCCTGACCAGGGTGTTCCGCAGCTCCGCGCGCTCGTCGGAGCCCTCCGGGAGCTTGCGCAGCTCGTAGAACATCGCGCGGGCACCACTGCGGTCGTGCGGATCATGCGCATCGTGGGGGTGATGCTGCGGATCCTGCTGCTGCCGCTGCTGCTCGCTGTGGTCCATGTGGTCCGCCCGCTCTGCCTGCTCCGCCGCGTTCAACCGGCCGCTGAGGTCGTCCGTGCCCATCGGGTGCGGCCGGGCCTGCTGCTCGGGGATGGCCACTCTGGGCTCCATCCGCGCGCCGCGCTCCAGATCCTTCACAGGGCCCCCTCTTCGGTCATGACGGTCCAGGACCGGCGCCGCGCTCCTTGTACAGACTGATGCTGACCGTCTGGTCCTCGGCGACGGTGGAGTCGACCTTGCCGGCCAGTGCGGAGAGCACCGTCCAGGCGAAGGTGTCGCGCTCTGGAGCGCGTCCGTCGGTGGTGGGAGCCGATACGGTCACCTGCAGCGCGTCGTCGATCAGCCGGAAGACGCAGCTCAGCACACTGCCGGGGACGGCTTGCTGCAGAAGGATCGCGCACGCCTCGTCGACGGCGATACGCAGATCCTCGATCTCGTCGAGGGTGAAGTCCAACCGGGCTGCCAGTCCGGCCGTGGCCGTACGCAGCACCGAAAGGTAGGCACCCGCAGCGGGCAGCCGGACTTCCACGAAGTCCTGATTCCCGGGCTCGCCTGCGATCTGGGACACCCTCACCTCCAAGGTGACACAAGCTGTTTGAGCTGATATTCATGCCGGACCGGATCCTTCCGGCGGAAGGAACGGCCACCCGGCACAGCGCATGCGCTGTGCGACGCTATCGCGATCTGCGGTGCAATGTCGCCCGGGATCGGCGTGGCTGCCGGCCTGGCACGACGGTGGGACTCGCAGTGTCCCGCAAACCCACGAGTGTCACTCATTGTAAGCCTACGGGTACGGACAGTGGCTAGGGGTCTGCACTGCCAAATCGGCGCTGGTTACGCTGCGTTGGCATCTGCAGTTGCCGCGAGCTCGTGCAGTGCCTCTCCAGTGAGCCGGAAGACGGTCCATTCGTCCATGGGCTGAGCACCGATCGACTTGTATATACCGATGGACGGTTCATTCCAATCCAGGACTGACCATTCAAAACGTCCGTATCCACGGCGGATGCATATCTGCGCCAGCGCGGCGAGCAGTGACTTGCCGTGTCCGCCGCCGCGGTGCGCGGGCCGGACGTACAGGTCCTCCAGATAGACACCGTGCGTGCCCGTCCACGTGGAGAAGTTGCGGAACCACAGGGCAAAGCCCACCGGGGTGCCGGACTCCTCGGCGATCAGCCCGAAGACGGCCGGATGCTCGCCGAACAGGGCGTCGCGAAGCTGCTCTTCGGTGGCCTTGGCCGACTCCAGCGCGCGCTCGTACTCCGCGAGCTCGCGGATCATGGCGTGGATCGCCGGGACGTCGTCGGGTGTCGCAGTGCGGATCATGCTCTGAAGGCTAACGGGCCCCACTGACAACCGGTGCCGGGCGCTGCGCTGCCCGCGCGCCCCGGGGAACGCTCACACCAGCACCTTGTCGGCGAAGCACCAGCGCCAGTCCTCGCCCGCTTCGAAAGTGCGGATCACCGGGTGCCCGGTCGCCTCGAAGTGCGCCGTGGCGTGCCTGTACGGGGAGGAGTCGCAGCAGCCGACATGGCCGCAGACCAGGCAGAGCCGCAGCTGCACGGGGTGGCTGCCGACGGCGAGGCACTCGGGGCAGGTGTCGCTCAGCGCGGCCGGTTCGGGGCGCGGCAGGTCGAGAACGTGCGGGCACTCGCTCATGATTGCCAGATTAGCCGGAACGCGCGGGGACGGGTCTGCCATGGATGTGATGCCACTGCTGTTGCTGGTCGCCGGGAGCGCGGCCGTCGCGGGACTGGCGCGGCGTACGCCAGTACCCGCGCCCCTGCTGCTCGTCGCGGCGGGGCTCGGCGCGGGCTATCTGCCCGGCGTCCCCGACTACCCTCTCGACCCGCACATCGTGCTGCCCCTGCTGCTCCCGCCCCTGCTGCACACCGCGGCACTGGACAGTTCGTACCTGGACCTGCGGGCCAATCTGCGCCCGGTGGCGCTGCTGTCGGTCGGCTACGTGCTCTTCGCGACGCTGGCCGTCGGGTACGCCGCGTACCTCGTCATCCCGGACCTGCCGCTGACCGCGGCCCTCGTGCTGGGCGCGGTGGTCGCGCCACCGGACGCCGTGGCGGCCACCGCCATCGCCCGCCGGCTGCGGCTGCCCGGCCGGATCACGACCATCCTGCAGGGCGAGTCGCTGGTCAACGACGCCACCGCCATCACCGCCTACAAGGTGGCGCTCGCCGCGGCCGTCGGGGAGGGCGCGACCTGGGCCGGCGGCCTCAAGGAGTTCGGTATCGCGGCGGTCGGCGGCATCGGGATCGGGCTGGTCCTCATGGGACCGCTGCACTGGCTGCGCTGCAAGCTGCGGGACTCCGCGGTGCTGGAGAACACGCTGTCGCTGCTCATCCCGTTCCTGGCGTACTCGGTGGCCGAGCACGTCGGCGCCTCCGGAGTGCTCGCCGTCGTGGTGGTCGCGCTGTACTTGGGGCACCGCTCGTGGCAGGTGGGCTTCGAGACGCGGCTCCAGGAGGCCGCGGTGTGGACGATGGTCGCCTTCCTGCTGGAGTCCGCGGTCTTCGCGCTCATCGGGCTCCAGCTGCCGGTGGTGGTGCGGGGGCTGGGGGAGTTCAGCGCCGCGCAGGCGGTCACGTACGCCCTCGTGGTGTTCGCCGTGGTGGTGCTGGCGCGCTTCGTGTGGGTGTTCCCCGCGACGTACGTGCCCCGGTGGCTGTCGGCGCGCATCCGGGAACGGGAGTCCGAGACGACCTGGACGGCGCCGGTGATCGTCGGCTGGGCCGGGATGCGCGGAGTGGTCTCGCTGGCGATCGCCTTCTCCATCCCGCTGACGACGCACAGCGGCGAGCCCTTCCCGGCGCGCAACCTGGTGCTCTTCCTGACCTTCAGCACCGTCATCGGCACCCTCGTGGTCCAGGGGCTGACGCTGCCGCCGCTGATCCGCCTCCTGAAGCTGCCCCGGCCGGACCCGCGGACCGAGACGCTGGCCGAGGCGCAGGCCCAGAACGACGCGTCGGACGCGGCGGAGCGCCGGCTGCGCGAACTCCTGGAGGACTCGCGCAACGCGCTGCCGGGGCCCTTGGAGGACCGGCTGCGGACCGTCCTGGAGCGCCGCCGCAACGCCGTCTGGGAGCGGCTGGGGCCGCCGAACGCGGAGACCGGGGAGTCGGTGGAGGCGACCTACCTGCGGCTGGCCCGGGAGATGATCGGCGCGGAGCGCGCGGTCTTCGTGGAGCTGCGCGACGCGCGGCGGATCGACGACGAGATGCTGCGGACGCTGCTGCGCCGGCTGGACCTGGAGGAGGCGGCGGCGTACCGGGAGACGGTGAGCCCGGAGTAGGTGGTGCGCGCCGCCCCGGAGGTCCCGGGATGCGGCCCGCCTCAGAGGGAGCCGGTGATCACCGCGGCCGCCGTGGTGCCCGGCGCGAAAGTGCCCTCTTCGGTACGCGTCGTCAGGCCCAGCAGCATCTTCGCCACGTAGACCCGCTCCAGCGGCAGGCCGTGCCGCGCCTCGAAGTCCGTGGCGAAGGCGTCCAGCGCGGGCGTGCTGCGGGCGTATCCGCCGCAGTGGAACGCGGTGTCCAGCCGCCAGTCGCCGCGCCGTCCCCCGAAGGCCGCCTCCTGGAGGCGCAGTACGTCCGCCTCCAGGAAGTGGCCGGGCCCGGGGCCGCCCTTCAGTACGGGGAAGCCGAGGGCGCGCTGCCCCGGGGCGAGGCCCGCGGCCAGTCCCGCGAGGGTGCCGCCGGTCCCGCAGGCCACGGCGACGACGTCGGCGGCCCCGGCCAGCTCGTGGCCCAGGGCGGCGCAGCCGCGCGCGGCGAGGGCGTTACTGCCGCCCTCGGGGACCAGGCGGTAGGGCCCGAAGCGGGCCCGCAGCGCGTCGAGCAGCTCGGGGTCGTCCTTGCGGCGGTAGCGGGCGCGGTCCAGGAAGTGCAGCCGCATGCCGTCGGCGGCGCAGCGGGCCAGTGAGGGGTTCAGCGGCCGGTCCGCCAGCTCCTCGCCCCGTACGACGCCTATCGTGGCCAGGCCCAGGAGGCGGCCCGCCGCGGCGGTGGCGCGCAGGTGGTTGGAGTACGCGCCGCCGAACGTGAGCAGTGTGCGGTCCCCGGCCGCCGCGGCGGCGCGGAGATTGGGCTCCAGTTTCCGCCATTTGTTGCCCGGCAGGTCGGGGTGTATCAGGTCGTCCCGCTTGAGCAGCAGGCGTACGCCGCGGCGCGCGAACCGGTCGTCCTCGATCTCCTGTACCGGGGACGGCAGGTGCGGCCGCAGCGTCTTGGGGTCGGGGACGGTGCCGGTCACGTCCCCATTGTCCGCGCGGCGCCCGGTCGCGATCGCATCGGTGTACGGGGCGGGACGCCGTACCCGCGTGTCGGCGCCCCGCGGCGGGACGTCACCTCAGGCGCTTTCCGATGCGCTCGCGCAGCGCGTCCATCGTGAAGCCGCGCGGGTCGACCTTGCCCGGCTGCCACTCCAGGTGACCGAGCACCGAGCGCTCGTTCCAGCCGTGCACCCGGCACACCGCGGCGGCCGCCTTCTCGACGGCCTCCAGCTGCGCGTCGGGCCACGGGTCCTTGCCGTCGCCGAGGTTCTCGCACTCGAAGCCGTAGTAGACACGGTTGCCGTCCGTGTCGGCCTCGTTGTCCGGCGGCAGCCGCCGCTCGGCGATCACCGCCTTCAGGACGTCGCCGTCGCCGAGTCCGGCGTGGTTGGCGCGGCCGTGGCCCACCAGGTGGACCGTGCCGTCCTTGGTGATGACTCCGTGGCACAGCGGGCCCGGGAGGTGCGGGTGGCCGTCGTAGCAGATCCGTACGGTCTCCTCGGCGCCCGAGGTCACGGTGTGGTGGATCATCACGCCGTGCACCCCGCCCCAGGGGCCCTTGTGATTGCGGTTGTGCGTCCGCCAGTCGCCGACCTCGACGACGCGCAGCCCTTCGTCCCGCAGCGCTTCGAGGAATCTGTCCGCTGACATGGGTGAGGCCATGAACGGCTCCGTTCCGGTGCAACAGCGGCCGCCGATCGCGTACCGCCTCGTAAATCGCTTGTACTGGAACGGAACCTTCGTGGTCAGCAGTTCGCGGCGAATGCGAGCCGAAGCGGCCGCTTACGGGGCATACGCTGGACATATGTCCCTACCGGGGCGGTTTCGCGCGGGGGATACGAGGGAACGCGGGCGCCGTTCCGGAACAGCCCCTGTGCGCCGCACAGCCCTTACGCGCCGCCGCGCAGGACGCCGTCCCCGTGCGTGGCGATGTGCGCCTCCAGTGCCTGCAGCGCCGCCGCCGTCGACTCCGGGGAGCCGCTGCCGCGCCGCTCTGCGTAGTACGCGGCGCCCAGCCGCTTCAGCAGATCGGAGCCCGCGCGCTGCTGCTGCACCTCGTCGACCTTCTGCTTGCCCTGTGCCAGGCCACGCTGCGCCTGCTCCTTGGCACGGTCCAGAAATCCTGCCATTGTGCTGCCTCCGCGTCGGTCCATGGGTCTCGCAGGCACCGGCGCCCGTCCGGCTCCGGTGCGTGCCGTACCCGATCAACGGCCGGGACGCCGCGGCGGTTCCCGTGCCAGGCTGGGGACGTGTACCGGGAACGGCCCTCCGTACTGTCCGGCGCCGCCGTGTGGACCAAGACCCCGGGAACGGCGCCGGGCCCCGTGCTGCCCGACGGCTGCACCGATCTCATCTGGTACGACGGCGGCCTGCTGGTCGCGGGGCCGGACACCCGCGCGCACCTGCCGCCGGCGCCGGAGCGGGCCCCGGCGGCGCCCGTCGTCGGCCTGCGCTTCGCCCCGGGGCAGGGCCCGGCCGTCTTCGGGGTGCCCGCGCACGAACTGCGTGATCTGCGCGTTCCCCTCGCCGACCTGTGGCCCGAGGGGCGGGTACGGCGGCTGTCCGAACAGCTCGCCGGGACAGCCGCGCCCGGCCGCGCCCTGGAAGCCGCCGCCGTCGCCCGGCTGCGTACGGCTGCCGCGCCCGACCCGGCACGCGGCCTGATCGCACGGGCGGCGGCCCGGGGCACGCCGGTGCGCGAGCTGGCCGACGCGGTCGGCGTGGGCGAGCGCCAGCTGCACCGCCGCTGCCTGGCCGCCTTCGGGTACGGCCCCAAGACCCTCGGCCGGGTGCTGCGTCTGGTGCGCGCCCTGGACCTGGCCCGCTCC
The DNA here is from genome assembly GCF_020024005.1 of Streptomyces purpurogeneiscleroticus. NCBI lineage: Bacteria > Bacillati > Actinomycetota > Actinomycetes > Kitasatosporales > Streptomycetaceae > Streptomyces > Streptomyces purpurogeneiscleroticus. The sequence continues at coordinate 4,950 of NZ_NHSG01000429.1, read as the reverse complement.
GGGATGCCGTACGCACAGGTCGCTGCGGCCGCCGGGTATGCCGACCAGGCACACCTGGCGCGCGAGGTGAAGGCGCTGGCGGGTGCCCCGCTCGGGGTGGTGCTCGCCTCGGGATAGCGTGTCCGCCATGGACTACCAGGCCGTTCTCGAGGAGGTGGCGGACCGTGCGCGGCCGCTGGTGAGACAGGGGAAGGTCGCCGACTACATCCCCGCACTGGAGCGCGTCTCGCCGGACCGCTTCGGGATCGCGCTCACCGACATCCACGGGGAGACGTACGGCGTCGGGGACTGGGAGGTCCCGTTCTCCGTGCAGTCCATCTCCAAGGCGTTCTCCCTCGCCCTCGTGCTGGCCCAGGAGGACCAGAGCATCTGGGAGCGGGTGGGGCGCGAGCCGTCGGGCACAGCCTTCAACTCCCTGGTGCAGCTGGAGTACGAACAGGGCATCCCGCGCAATCCTTTCCTCAACTCCGGCGCGCTGGTCGTCACCGACCGGCTGCAGACCCTCACCGGCGACGCCAGCACGGCGCTGCTGGACTTCCTGCGCGAGGAGAGCGGCAATCCGGAGCTCTCCTTCGACCAGGCCGTGGCCGGCTCGGAGGCCGAGCACGGCGACCGGAACGCGGCGCTGGCCCACTTCATGGCGAGCTTCGGCAATCTGGAGAACCCCGTCCCCAGCGTCATCGAGCACTACTTCTGGCAGTGTTCGATCGAGATGAGCTGCCGGGACCTGGCCACGGCCGGCGGCTTCCTCGCCCGCCACGGGCTGCGCGCCGACGGCACCCGGCTGCTGCACGCCCGCGACGCCAAGCGGATGAACGCGGTGATGCTGACCTGCGGCACGTACGACGCGGCGGGGGAGTTCGCCTACCGGGTGGGGCTGCCCGCCAAGAGCGGCGTGGGCGGCGGCATCGTGGCGGTCGTCCCCGGACGCTGCACGCTGTGCGTGTGGAGCCCGGGGCTGGACGCGCGCGGCAATTCGGTGGCCGGGGCCGCGGCGCTGGACCACTTCACGACGCTCACCGGATGGTCGGTGTTCTGAGCCCCGCCTCTTAGGAGGGCAGCGGCGCGAAGAGGTCGACGCCGTGGCCGTCCGGGTCCAGGACGACGGCGTACCGCTGGCCCCAGAAGGCGTCCCACGGCCGCTTCGCGCCGCGGTACCCGGCGCCGACCAGCTCCGCATAGAGGGCGTCGACCGCCTCCGGGGACGCGCACTCGAAAGCGAGTTCCGGTGTGCCCCCGGAGGACGGCGTCCAGTCCGGGTCCATGGAGCGCAGCGTCTCGTGGGTGTCCCACATCAGCCGCAGCCCGCCGGGCAGCGGCGCGTCCACGTGCGGAGCGGCGTCGGCCTCCGCCGGGATGTCCAGGCCGAGGCGCCGGTAGAAGGCGAGCGAGGCCGCCATGTCGGCGGCGGCCAGGCCGATCGCGGCGAACCGGGGCGCGGGGACGGTGCGCGCCGCCGCGGGCCCGGGGGTGGTCTGTGCGTTGGTCCTGTCACTCATGGGGCGAGCGTACGAAGGCGCGGCCCCGCCGGTCTTGAACGAATCGGACGTCCCTTACGGGCAGCGCACGACCTGCCCCGCGTACGAAAGGTTTCCGCCGAACCCGAAAAGGAGTACCGGCGCCCCCGAAGGGATCTCGTGCCGTTCGACCAGCTTCGAGAAGGCCAGCGGCACGGACGCCGCCGAGGTGTTGCCCGACTCCACGACGTCCCGGGCGATCACCGCGTTCACCGCTCCGATGCGCTCGGCGACCGGTTCGATGATCCGCAGGTTGGCCTGGTGCAGCACGACGCCGGCCAGCTCGTCCGGACGTACGCCGGAGCGCTCGCAGACCTGGCGCGCGATGGCCGGCAGCTGGGTGGTGGCCCAGCGGTACACGGTCTGGCCCGCCTGGGAGAAGCGGGCCGGCTCGCCCTCGATGCGTACCGCGTCGCCCATCTCCGGTACCGAGCCCCACAGCACCGGGCCGATCTCCGGTTCCGCGGCCGCGGTGACCACGGCCGCGCCCGCGCCGTCGCCCACCAGGACGCAGGTCGAGCGGTCCGTCCAGTCCACCACGTCGGTGAACTTCTCCGCGCCGATCACCAGCGCGCTGCGCGCCGCGCCGGCCCGGATCGCGTGGTCGGCGGTGGCCAGCGCATGGGTGAAGCCCGCGCACACCACGTTGACGTCCATCGTGGCGGCAGCCGGGACGCCGAGCCGGGCGGCCACCCGGGCGGCCGTGTTCGGGCTGCGGTCCGTGGCCGTGCAGGTGGCGACGAGCACGAGGTCGATGTCGGCCGGGGCCAGGCCGCTCGTCGCGAGCGCCTTCGCCGCCGCGGCGGCGGCCATCGCGTCCACGGTCTCGTCGGGGGCGGCGATGCGCCGGGTGCGGATGCCGACCCGGCTGCTGATCCAGGCGTCGTCGGTGTCGACGAGCTCGGCCAGGTCGCCGTTGGTGAGCACCTTGGCGGGCTGGTAGTGGCCCAGCGCAAGGACGCGCGACCCGGTCATTTCTCCCCCTGTGGGTGGAAAGTGGAAACGGAATACCGACCTCACCAGTGTTGGCGGCGCGGCGGCGTACCGGGGTGCGTGACCGTCCAATCTTCGGGGCGCGGATCTGGAGAGTTTCGACCGTCACCCCGTGGTAGGTGATTCCGCTGAGAGCGAGGCGCGGGACGCCCGTACACCCGTACGGGCAGAGTCGGCGGCATGAGACTGCTGATGCTGGGTGGTACGGAGTTCGTCGGGCGGGCCGTGACCGAGGCGGCCCTGGCACAGGGATGGCAGGTCACGGTGTTCCACCGGGGCCGCCACGAGGCACCGCCGGGCGCGGCCGTGCTGCAGGGGGACCGCACCGCCCCTGAGGGGCTCGCGGCGCTGGGCACGGGGGAGTGGGACGCGGTGGTCGACACCTGGTCCTGGGCGCCGTCGGCGGTACGGGACACGGCCCGGCTGCTGGCCGGAAGGGCGGGGCGCTACGTATACGTGTCGAGCGCTTCGGTGTACGAGCACCCGAAGGCGGCGGGGCTGGGCGAGGAGGCTCCCCTCGTGGCGGGCGATCCGGCCGCGGGCGACGTGCCGTACGCGGAGGCCAAGCGGGGCGGTGAGCTGGCGGCCGAGGAGTCCTTCGGCCCCGACGGTTCGGTGTTCGCGCGGGCCGGGCTGATCGCCGGGCCCTACGAGAACGTCGGGCGGCTGCCGTGGTGGCTGTCCCGGATCGCCCGCGGCGGCCCCGTGCTGGCCCCGGGCCCGCACGGCCTTCCGCTCCAGTACATCGACCCCCGCGACCTCGCCGCGTGGATCCTGCACGCCGTCGAGGCGGGGCTGTCGGGCCCGTACAACATGATCAGCCGGAGCGGCCACGCCACCATGGGCGAGCTGCTGGAGGCGTGCGTGCGGGTCACGGGGGCGGCCGCCGAGCTGCGCTGGACCGACCCGGCGGAGATCCTCGCGGCCGGGATCGAGCCGTGGACGGAGCTGCCGTTCTGGGTGCCGCCGGGTTCGGAGTACCACGACACGCTGCACCGCACGGGGGTGGAGAAGGCGTACGCCGCGGGGCTGCGCTGCCGTCCGGTGGCGGAGACGGTGGCCGACACCTGGGACTGGCTGCGGTCGATCGGCGGGCGGGCGCCGCAGCGGCCGGACCGCCCGCTGCTCCGGCTGTCCCCGGAGAAGGAGGCGAAGGTGCTGGGCACCTCCTGAGAGCCGCGTGCCGTGCCGTGGCGGAACGTCCCGGCACGGCACGCGCCCGGCGGTCGCCCCGCTACAGCCAGCCGTTCCGCTTGAACCCCCGGTGGATCACCGCGCACGCCGCCACGATCAGGCCCATCACCAGCGGGTATCCGAACACCCAGTCCCGCTCGGGCATGTACTCGAAATTCATGCCGTACACCCCGCACACCATCGTCGGGACGGCCAGGATCGCGACCCAGGCGCTGATCCGGCGCATGTCCTCGTTCTGCGCGATGGTGACCTGCGCGAGGTGCGCCTGGAGTATCGAGTTCAGCAGCTCGTCGAAGGCGGTGATGCGCTCGGTGACGCGGGCCAGGTGGTCGGCGACGTCCCGGAAGTACGTACGGATGCGCGGGTCGACCTGGGCCAGCGGCTGGGTGGAGAGCCGGTGCAGCGGCCGGTCCAGCGGCGCCACGGCCCGCTTCAGCTCCAGCAGCTCGCGCTTGAGCTGGTAGATCCGTCCGGCGTCGGCGTTCCGCCCGCCCTCGGCGAAGACCGCGCTCTCCACCGTGTCCATGTCGTCCTGGACGGCCGCCGTGGCCTCCAGGTAGTCGTCGACGACCAGGTCGGCGATGGCGTGCAGGACGGCGGACGGGCCGAGCGCGAGCTGTTCCGGGTTCGCTTCCAGCGCCTCGCGCAGCGGGCCGAGCGAGCCGTGTCCGCCATGCCGCACGGTGATGACGAAGTCCTCGCCGGTGAACACCATGATCTCGCCGGTGTCCACGACCTCGCTGGTCGACGTGAGCCGGTCGTGGTCGACGTAGCAGGCGGTCTTGAAGACGGTGAACAGGTTGGTGTCGTACTGCTCCAGCTTGGGGCGCTGGTGGGCGAGGACGGCGTCCTCCACGGCCAGCGGGTGCAGCCCGAACAGCTCCACGATGCCCGCGAACTCCGCCTCCGACGGCTCGTGCAGCCCGATCCACACGAACCCGTCGCCCGAGGCGCGGACCCGGTGGACCGCCTCCGCCACGGGGTGGTCGCCGGTCAGCCGTACCCCGTTCTCGTACACCGCGCAGTTGACGACAGCGGTGCCCAGCGGCGAGCGCGCCGGGTGCGCGAGGTCGACGCCGCGGCTGCGCTGTTGTGGCAGGCGTACGGCCCGGCGGAGGTGGCGGATCATCGACATGGGCGGCTCCGGGGCGGCTCCTACGGGCGGGCGCCGCCCAGTATGCCGATCACGGCGCTCCGGTTCATCCCCGGCCCGCGGCATGCCACTCGCGGGGCGGACGGGCTGGTC
>NZ_NHSG01000428.1:0-2516 GCF_020024005.1 Streptomyces purpurogeneiscleroticus | reverse complement strand
TTTTGTAGCCCTCAGCTCTATCGGGAGTGTCACCGTGGCCCTGCACCCTCTGCAGCTTGTCGTCGATCCGGAAGCGGCGGACGCGCCGTACGAGCAGGTTCGCACCCAGATCGCCGAGCAGGCCCGGAGCGGGCGGCTGCCGGCCGGGTTCCGGTTGCCGACGGTGCGCGGGCTGGCGGGGGAGCTGGGGCTGGCCGCGAACACCGTGGCCAAGGCGTACCGGGCGCTGGAGAGTGACGGGGTGATCGAGACCCGGGGGCGTAACGGTACGTTCGTCGCGGCTGCCGGGGACGCGGGGGCCCAGCAGGCCGCGGAGGCCGCCCTGGCCTTTGCCCAGCGGGCGCAGCGGCTCGGCCTCGATCACCAGGCCGCGCTGACCGCCGCGGTGACGGCCCTGCGCGCCACGTACGGCGAGGACAGCGACGATGACCAGGCCGGTCAGGACGGATGAGAACCCACCGGTCAGCAGGGCGTGAGCCAACAGGGGCGAGCCGGTCGGCGGCGTTTCCGGCCCTCCCCGCGTAAGGTGGCCCTGCTAACTCGTCGTTCAGTAAGCCGGTACGGGCTCCGTGCCGGGAACCGGAGGTGGGTGCGTCATGGCCAGTCGGAAGGCGCTTGTTCGTCGGCCGAGTCCGCGGCTTGCAGAAGGGCTGGTCACGCATATCGACCGGCGGCCGGTGGATGCCGGGCTCGCGGTGCGGCAGTGGGAGACGTACGTCGGGACGCTGCGGGCGCACGGCTGGGAGACCATCGAGGTGCCGCCCGCCGACGACTGCCCGGACGGCGTCTTCGTCGAGGACACCATGGTGGTGTACCGCAACGCCGCGCTGATCGCGCGGCCCGGCGCGGACGAGCGGAAGCCGGAGACCGCGGCGGCCGCGGAGACCGTCGAGGCGCTCGGCTGCTTCGTGGGCCGGGTCCGCGCGCCCGGGACGCTGGACGGCGGGGACGTGCTGAAAATCGGCGACACGGTGTACGTGGGTCGCGGCGGGCGTACCAATGGGGACGGAGTGCGCCAAATTCGGGCTGCTTTCGAGCCATTGGGGGCGCGGGTCGTCGCCGTACCGGTCAGCAAGGTACTGCACCTGAAGTCGGCCGTTACCGCACTTCCCGACGGCACCGTCATCGGATACCCGCCGCTCGTCGACGACGAGGCGCGCGCACTCTTCCCGCGGTTCCTGGACGTGCCCGAGGAGAGCGGCTCCCACGTCGTGCTGCTGGGCGGTGGAAAACTGCTGATGGCGGCCAGTGCGCCGAAGAGCGCCGAGTTGTTCGCCGATCTCGGGTACACGCCGGTGCCCGTCGACATCGGTGAGTTCGAGAAGCTGGAGGGGTGCGTGACGTGTCTGTCCGTACGCCTGCGGGAGCTGCCCGCATGACCGCCATATCGTGACCGCATGAGCAACCTCGATCTCAAGCCCGCGGCCAGTCTCTGCGGGGGCGGAGGCCGGACCGGACCGGTCCGTGACGTCCAGCCAGGCAAGCAGGTTCCGCTGGGGGAGTCCACGCTGGTCCGCAGACTGCTGCCGAACCTCGGCCGCAGGATGGTGGGCGCGTGGTGCTTCGTGGACCACTACGGTCCGGACGACATCGCCGGGGAGCCCGGGATGCAGGTGCCGCCGCATCCGCACATGGGGCTGCAGACGGTCAGCTGGCTGCGCGAGGGCGAGGTGCTGCACCGTGACAGCCTGGGCTCCCTGCAGACCGTACGGCCGCGGGAGCTGGGCCTGATGACCTCGGGCCGGGCGATCGCGCATTCGGAGGAGTCGCCGCGCGACCACACCCAGGTACTGCACGGCGCGCAGCTGTGGGTCGCGCTGCCGAACGAGCACCGGGGGAAGGCGCCGTCGTTCGAACACCATGCCGAGCTGCCGGTGATCACCGGGGGCGGCGGGCTGAGCGCGACCGTGATTCTCGGGGAGCTGGCGGGCGCGCGGTCGCCCGGCACGATCCACACGCCGCTGGTCGGCGCGGACATCACGATCGGCGCGGGGACGCACGTACGGCTGCCGCTGGAGAGCGACTTCGAGTACGCCGTGCTGACGATCGAGGGGGAGACCGAGGTGGACGGCGTACGGCTCGGGCCCGGCTCGCTGCTGTACCTCGGGTGCGGGCGCGGCGAGCTGCCGGTGCGCGCGGATGTCCACAGCAGCCTGATGCTGCTGGGCGGGCTGCCGTTCGAGGAACGGATCGTCATGTGGTGGAACTTCGTCGCGCGCAGCGGTGAGGAGGTGGCGGCGGCGCGGGAGGCGTGGATGGCGGGGGAGCGCTTCGGGACGGTGCACGGCTACGACGGGCCGCCGCTGCCGGCCCCGGCCCTGCCGCCGGTGCCGCTCAAGCCGCGGGGGCGCCAACGGTGAGGCGGCCGGCCCGCACCGACACGCGTACGGGCCGCACCGCCCCCGGCGCGTGCCGTGCCGCCGAAGGCGCGAGCCGCACCGCCCCCGGCACGACCCGCACCGCCAAAGGCGCGGGCCGCGCAGCCGGTCCCGCCCGCTCCCTCACAGATACAGCCC
>NZ_NHSG01000427.1:0-25766 GCF_020024005.1 Streptomyces purpurogeneiscleroticus | reverse complement strand
CGCCGGGCGCGCCCGCTCCGGGGCGGCTCGGCAGCGCGGTACGGGGACCGGCGCCCATCTGGCCGCGCGGCTGGAGGCCCGCGAGACGGCTGGAGTGCTGGCCGCCGGCGTCGCCGGAGCCGCGGCCGCCGGCGGGCTTGCCGCCCGGGCCGGGCTTCTTGCCGGCGCCGCCGCTCTGCGCGACGTCCACCGGCAGCATGACCAGCGCGGTCGTACCACCGGAGTCCGAGGGACGGAGCTGGACGCGGATGCCGTGCCGCAGGGACAGCCGGCCGACCACGAACAGGCCCATCCGGCGGGACACCGAGACGTCCACGGTCGGCGGGCTGGCGAGCCGCTCGTTGATCGCCGAGAGGTCCTCGGGGGAGAGGCCGATGCCGGTGTCGTGGATCTCGACCAGGACGCGGCCGTCGGGCAGCGCGTGGCCGGTCACCTTGACCTTGGTCTGCGGCGAGGAGAACGAGGTGGCGTTCTCCAGCAGCTCGGCGAGGAGGTGCACGAGGTCGTTGACGACGCGGCCCGCGACCTCGGTGGTCGGTACCGCGCTCAGTTCGATGCGCTCGTACTGCTCCACCTCGGAGGCGGCGGCGCGCAGCACGTCGACCAGCGGGACCGGGCGGGTCCAGCGGCGGCCCGGCTCCTCGCCCGCGAGGACGAGGAGGTTCTCGCCGTTACGGCGCATTCGGGTCGCGAGGTGGTCGAGCTTGAAGAGCGAGGAGAGCTGGTCCGGGTCGGCCTCGCGGGACTCCAGCTCGGAGATCAGCGACAGCTGGCGCTGGATGAGGCCCTGCGACCGCCGCGAGAGGTTGGTGAACATCGCGTTGACGTTGCCTCGCAGCAGCGCCTGCTCGGACACCAGCCGGACGGCCTCGCGGTGCACCTCGTCGAACGCGGTGGCCACCTTGCCGATCTCGTCCCGGCTGTGCACGCCGACGGACTCGACCGAGGTGTCCACGTCCTGCGGGTCGGCCTCGGAGAGGTGCTTGACCAGCTCGGGCAGCCGCTTCTGGGAGACCGTCTGCGCGGTGTCCTGCAGCCGGCGCAGCGAGCGGACCATGGAGCGGGAGACGACGAACGCGCCGATGAGCGAGATGCCCAGGACGAGCAGGATCACCGCGCCGTTGAGGATCGCGCCGGTGGTGGCGTCGTTGCGCAGCTCGCGGGACTTCTGCTCCATCTGGGAGAGCAGCGTGGTCTCGATCCGCGACATCAGGTTGATCTTGTTGGTGTCCAGGTCGTACCAGTCCAGGTACGACATCTGCTCACCGCGGATGCCCGACTCGGTCTTGAAGCTGCGGTCGGCGAAGGAGTTCGCGTGCTCGATGTCGTCGTTGCCGCTGTCCAGGCCCTCCATGAGGGAGGCGGCGCCGGGGTAGATGTTGGAGAACCGCTTGAGCGCGGACTCCTCGTTGTCCTCGGCGGTACGGCCGGCCAGCCGGTCGTTCGCGGACAGGTGCGCGTGGTCCTTGTTGGACAGACCGGCGCTGACGAACGCCCGCTGCATCGACGCGTACTCCTTGGCGGAGGAGAACGCGGCCAGGGAGCGGGTGCTCTGGATCATCTCCGGGTTGCTGGTCGCCTGCGCCATGTCCTGGGAGAGGGCGAGCAGGGAGGTGATCAGCTGGTTGTACGCGGTGATGGTCTGGGCGACGTTCTCGTCGTCGGAGTACGCCTTGTTCCGTACCTCGTTGAGGGTGCCCAGCTGGCGCTGGATGTCGACGATCGTGGCGCGCACGCCGGCCATCGAGCCGCGTGCCGCGTCGACGTCGTCGGTGTGCTCCTTGAAGGACTTGATCGCGCGGTCGGTCTCCTCGCGCGGCGCCACCACATCGGTGTCGTCCTTGGTGTTGCCGGAGCCGGCCAGCGGGCCCGCCGAGCGGTCCCGCTCCTCCTGGAGCGCGTCGGCCAGCTCGGTGGCCTGCCGCGTCATCTCCGTGAGGAGCTCCATCCGGTCGAGCTGCTCCATGTTGTCCAGCTCGCTGCTGATCCGCAGGCCGCCCAGCGTGGTGGCGGCGACCACGGGCAGCGCGATCAGGGAGACCAGACGCGTGCTGATGCGCCAGTTGCGCAGCGACAGACGGGCCCCGGGGCCCATGGGGCCCTTGGCCTTGGGGCGCTCGGCGGCGGAGTCGCCGGCCGGCGCCGGGTCGGTCCGGTCGGTCGGCAACGTGCCGCTCGCCGGACCGTTGCTCTGGGCGCGCTGCTGCGAGGAGGCGCGGTCGGTCCCGCCGCGCAGCTCCGGGTCAGCCGCAGCGCTGCCATCCCTCTTGAAACGTCCCTGCACTAGCGTCGCAACCTCTGGACCAGGCGTCCCTCCGCGGTGACGGCGGGACGGTGTCGAGTCGTAGGGGGCCGCGGGCCCCATGGCGGTCGTGAGTGTGACCGGCGGGCTACTCCCTCTGGAGAAGAGAGCGGCACCCACCGCGCGGCGCTGCTCTGCGCCCCCTGCGCGCCGTGTGAAACATGCGGCGGTCCGGGGAATTCCAGCACAGTGCCGGAGCGGCAACAAGAGCGGAGCCCCTGGCTGTGACATGAGTGACGCAATGTATGGAATGAGTAACGAGTAGTAGAAGCTCTCACCCCTTATAACGGACTTTTGCGAGCGTTACGGGCGCTATAGCGCCCTACCCCGGGTCCCGTAAAGGGGAGTGGAACATGTGCTTCGCTCCGCCAATGTCCGTTTCGTCAACGGCTTTCGATCATGAAAATTGCGGCATTTGCCGCAGAGTTCGTGAGCAAACTCACACGATGATCATCGACTTGACCGCAAGATCGACGGGAATAGCGCGCATAGCCTGACGCTTTACACCGGTGCCGCAATCGCCCAGCGGCACCTGCATGGGCAGTGACCACCACACGCGAGATACGCGAGGCATTCCGCAGTGAAGACGACGATGATGTTCCGCTCCATAGCCAACCCGCGGCGCACGACCCTGATGCACCTGAAGGACGCCGAGGAGCTGCAGACCGCACCGGTCGAGGACACCGCACAGCAGGAGCACGCCGTCGAGCTGCCCACCCAGACCGCCAACCCCCGCCGCACCGTCCTCATGGACGCGCCCGAGTAGGACGCGGCGCACAAAAAGGACAGAGGGGCGGCCGCTCTCCCGCGATAGCCTGGGGTGTCCACTCCCGGCAAGAGATCAAGAGGGGCAGCGGCTTCCGTGCGCATCGCCAGATTTTCCATCGACGGCAACGTCGGCTTCGGCGTCGTCGAGGGCAGTGACCTCGACGTGATCAAGGGACACCCCTTCGCCGAGTTCGAGCGCTCGGGTCAAAAGGTCCCCCTGGACAAGGTGCGGCTGCTGCCGCCCGTCCTCCCGAACAAGGTCGTGGCCATCGGCCGCAACTACGCCGAGCACGCCAAGGAGCTCGGCAACGAGGTCGACGACGTGCCGGTCGCCTTCTTCAAGCCCTCCACCTCGGTGGTGGGCCCCGGCGACCCCGTCGTGTACCCCTCCTTCTCGCAGGAGGTGCACCACGAGGCCGAGCTCGCCGTCGTCATCGGCCGCATGTGCCGCGAGGTCCCCCGCGAGCGCGTGAAGGACGTCATCCTCGGCTACACCTGCGCCAACGACATCACCGCGCGCGACGTCCAGCGGCGCGAGGCGCAGTGGGCCCGGGCCAAGGGCTTCGACAGCTCCTGCCCGCTCGGCCCCTGGGTCGAGACCGAGCTGGACCCGAGCGATCTGACCATCCAGTGCACGGTCAACGGCGAACAGCGCCAGCTGGGCCGCACCAGCGAGATGGTCCGCTCGATCGAGGACCTGATCGTCCACATCACGGAGGCGATGACGCTGCTCCCCGGCGACGTCGTCCTCACGGGCACCCCCGCCGGGGTCGGCCCGCTCAACGTCGGCGACGAGGTCGCCGTCACCATCGAAGGCATCGGCACTCTCACCAACAAGGTGATCAAGCGTGGCTAACGCGACCCCCGTCCGCGTCCGTTTCTGTCCCTCGCCGACCGGCAACCCCCACGTGGGCCTGGTCCGCACCGCCCTCTTCAACTGGGCGTTCGCCCGGCACCACGAGGGCACCCTGGTCTTCCGGATCGAGGACACCGACGCGGCCCGCGACTCCGAGGAGTCCTACCAGCAGCTCCTCGACGCCATGCGCTGGCTCGGCTTCGACTGGGACGAGGGCCCCGAGGTCGGCGGCCCGCACGCCCCGTACCGCCAGTCGCAGCGCATGGACATCTACCAGGACGTCGCGCAGAAGCTGCTGGACGGCGGCTACGCCTACCACTGCTACTGCACCGCCGAGGAGCTGGAGGAGCGCCGGGAGGCCGCGCGCAAGGCCGGCAAGCCCTCCGGCTACGACGGCAAGTGCCGCACGGTGACCCCCGAGCAGAAGGCCGCGTACGAGACCGAGGGCCGCACCTCCATCGTCCGCTTCCGGATGCCCGACGAGACGATCACCTTCACCGACCTGGTCCGCGGCGAGCTGACCTTCCAGCCGGAGAACGTGACCGACTACGGCATCCTCCGCGCCAACGGCGCGCCGCTGTACACGCTCGTCAACCCGGTCGACGACGCGCTGATGGAGATCACCCACATCCTCCGCGGCGAGGACCTGCTCTCCTCCACCCCGCGCCAGATCGCCCTGTACAAGGCGCTGATCGAGCTGGGCATCGCGAAGCAGATCCCGGCCTTCGGCCACCTGCCGTACGTCATGGGCGAGGGCAACAAGAAGCTCTCCAAGCGCGACCCGCAGTCCTCGCTGAACCTCTACCGTGAGCGCGGCTTCCTCCCCGAGGGCCTCCTCAACTACCTCTCCCTCCTCGGCTGGTCCTTCTCCGAGGACCAGGACATCTTCACCATCGACGAGATGGTGGCGAAGTTCGAGATCACGGACGTCAACGCCAACCCGGCGCGCTTCGACCTGAAGAAGTGCGAGGCGATCAACGCCGACCACATCCGGCAGCTGGACGTGAAGGACTTCACCGAGCGCTGCGCCCCCTGGCTGCGAGCCCCCTTCGCCCCCTGGGACGAGGCGGACTTCGACCAGTCGGTGTTCGACGCGATCGCCCCGCACGCCCAGAGCCGTCTGAAGGTCCTCTCCGAGATCACCGACAACGTCGACTTCCTGTTCCTGAAGGAGCCGGTCTTCGACGAGGCGTCCTGGACCAAGGCGATGGGCAAGGGCGACCCGGTGGCCCTGCTCACCACCGCCCGCGCCAAGCTGGAGACCGCGGACTGGTCCAGCCCCGAGTCCCTCAAGGAGGCCGTCCTGGCCGCCGGCGAGGAGCACGGCCTCAAGCTCGGCAAGGCCCAGGCCCCGGTCCGCGTGGCCACCACCGGCCGCACGGTCGGCCTCCCCCTCTTCGAGTCCCTCGAGATCCTGGGCAAGGACCGCACCCTCGCCCGCATCGACGCGGCACTGAAGAAGCTGGCCGCGTAACGCCCGGTCCTGAAAAGGGGGGGGCGCCGACCGTACTGGTCGGCGCCCCCCTTTTCGTTCCCCGGAAGCCGGAAAACCGGGTCTCCTGACAGCGTCCGCGCCGCTAGCGTGAGGATCATGCCGATACGCGCGGTCCTCTGGGACATCGACGACACGCTCTTCGATTACGCGAACGCCGACCAGGTGGGGATGCAGGCACATCTCCTCGCCGAGGGGCTGACCGACGGATATCCCTCCGTCGAGCAGGCCCTTGCCCGGTGGAAGGAGCTCACCGCGCTGCACTGGCGGCGGTTCGAGGCCGGGGGGATGACCTTCGAGGCGCAGCGGCGGGACCGGGTGCGGGACTTCCTCGGTACGAGCTCGATGAGCGACGAGGACGCCGACGGGTGGTTCGAGCGGTATCTCGCGCACTACGAGGCCGCCTGGGCGCTCTTCCCGGACACCTTGCCGGTGCTGGAGCTGCTCGCGGCGGAGTACCGGCACGCGGTGCTCTCGAACTCCTCTCTTCACAATCAGGACCGCAAGCTGCGGGTTCTGGGTGTACGGGACCGTTTCGAGGCACTGGTGTGCGCGGCGGAGCTGGGGATCGCCAAGCCCGCCGCCGGGGCCTTCCACGCCGCCTGTGAGGCCCTGGGGCTGCCGCCCGCGGAGGTGGCGTACGTGGGGGACCAGCCCGACATCGACGCCGGTGGCGCCGTGGCCGCGGGCCTCAGGGGCATCTGGCTGGACCGCCGGGGACTGGGCGGCCGGCCCGAGCTGATCCGGATCACCGGCCTGAACCAGCTGCCCGGCCTGCTGCGCGGCGATACCCGTTTTGGAGCGCCGGACACCTTCGGGTAATGTTCTTTCTGCGCCGCCCGAGAGGGCCGACAGGCCCGGCGGGAAGCGCAAGCCGAACAAAATCCCGCAAGGGGTTGTGTTTTGGTGGGCTATGGTGTAATTGGCAGCACGACTGATTCTGGTTCAGTTAGTCTAGGTTCGAGTCCTGGTAGCCCAGCAAGAGATCGTCTTCTCGGAAGTATCGTCTTCCCGGCAGTACAGTCTCTTGATCGCAGTGCCAGCCCCCGTTGTGTAGCGGCCTAGCACGCCGCCCTCTCAAGGCGGTAGCGCCGGTTCGAATCCGGTCGGGGGTACAGATCCTTGCATTCCACCTCCTTCGGGTCGCTCCCGGATGCGGTGATGATGAGGATCGCTAGGGCCCCCGTTGTGTAGCGGCCTAGCACGCCGCCCTCTCAAGGCGGTAGCGCCGGTTCGAATCCGGTCGGGGGTACTGGTGACCGATCCTGGATTGGTCTCAACCACCATGGGCTATGGTGTAATTGGCAGCACGAGTGATTCTGGTTCATTTAGTCTAGGTTCGAGTCCTGGTAGCCCAGCGCAGTTGAGCAGGTGGACTGCAGACTTCCTGCTCAAACCGCAGGTGAGCCCCCGTTGTGTAGCGGCCTAGCACGCCGCCCTCTCAAGGCGGTAGCGCCGGTTCGAATCCGGTCGGGGGTACAGAAAGAGAAAGGCCCTCCACTCAGGTGGAGGGCCTTTTTCGTGCGCCCGCTTTCGTAAGAGCGGGCATCGGTCATCATGAAAAGAAAAAGCGCGCGAAAAGAAGAAAAGAGCGGAACGGGCCCCGGCCCGCCGCCGGCGGCGTTGGCGACGGCAGGCGTGGGGCGGCGAATCAGCTCGTACGGCGCAGGGCCTCACTGAGGCGGGCCGCCGCGTCGATGACGGCCTGGGCGTGCATCCGGCCCGGGTGGCGGGTCAGCCGCTCGATCGGCCCGGAGACCGACACGGAGGCCACCACGCGGTTCGACGGGCCGCGTACGGGCGCGGAGACCGAGGCCACGCCCGGCTCCCGCTCGCCGATCGACTGGGCCCAGCCGCGGCGCCGTACGCCCGAGAGCGCGGTCGCGGTGAAACGTGCCCCCTGAAGGCCCCTGTGCAGCCGCTCGGGCTCTTCCCAGGCCATCAGGATCTGGGCGGCGGAGCCCGCCTTCATCGGGAGCGTGGAGCCCACCGGGACGGTGTCCCGCAGGCCCGAGAGCCGCTCGGCGGCGGCCACGCAGATGCGCATGTCGCCCTGCCGGCGATAGAGCTGGGCGCTCTCGCCCGTCACGTCGCGCAGGTGCGTGAGCACCGGCCCCGCCGTGGCCAGCAGCCGGTCCTCACCGGCCGCGGCGGCGAGCTCCGCCAGCCGCGGTCCGAGGATGAACCGGCCCTGCATGTCCCTCGCCACCATCCGGTGGTGCTCCAGAGCCACCGCAAGCCGGTGCGCCGTGGGGCGCGCGAGCCCGGTCGCTCCGACCAGCCCGGCGAGGGTGGCCGGACCGGACTCCAGAGCGCTCA
Organism: Streptomyces purpurogeneiscleroticus; assembly: GCF_020024005.1. NCBI lineage: Bacteria > Bacillati > Actinomycetota > Actinomycetes > Kitasatosporales > Streptomycetaceae > Streptomyces > Streptomyces purpurogeneiscleroticus. Next base: position 18,029 of record NZ_NHSG01000427.1, on the reverse strand, counting down.
ATACCAGAGCCGCCTTGTCGAGAACGCCGACGCCGCTAGAGTTGTCCATGCAACGATACTCACGTCTCACAGTGTGAAACGCAAGTTCAATTTTCTGCGGAAGTCGCCACTCTTGAAAGCGAGGCCCTGGACCGGGGCCCGTGTACCGCCCGGTACGAGGGGTACGAGCGGCGGGCAATCAGACGAGTTGGGCCGGCGAAGTCGGCCGGCCGGAGGGACAGCGATGGGACGGACACTCGCGGAGAAGGTCTGGGACGACCACGTCGTCCGGCGCGCGGAAGGCGAGCCCGACCTCCTCTTCATCGATCTGCATCTGCTGCACGAGGTGACCAGCCCGCAGGCGTTCGACGGCCTGCGCAAGGCCGGCCGCCGGGTGCGCCGCACGGATCTCACCATCGCCACCGAGGACCACAACACCCCCACCCTCGACATCGACAAGCCGATCGCCGACCCGGTCTCGCGCACGCAGCTGGAGACGCTGCGCAAGAACGCCGCGGAGTTCGGGGTGCGGCTGCACCCGCTGGGCGATGTCGAGCAGGGCGTCGTGCACGTCGTGGGCCCGCAGTTGGGTCTGACCCAGCCGGGTACCACCGTGGTCTGCGGTGACAGCCACACCTCCACCCACGGCGCGTTCGGCGCGCTGGCCTTCGGCATCGGCACCAGCCAGGTCGAGCACGTGCTGGCCACCCAGACGCTGCCGCTGTCGCCCTTCAGGACGATGGCCGTCACCGTCGAGGGCGAGCTGCCCGAGACCGTCACGGCCAAGGACCTGATCCTCGCCATCATCGCGAAGATCGGCACCGGCGGCGGCCAGGGCTACGTCATCGAGTACCGCGGCTCGGCCATCGAGAAGCTCTCGATGGAGGCCCGGATGACGATCTGCAACATGTCGATCGAGGCGGGCGCCCGCGCGGGCATGATCGCCCCGGACCGGACCACCTTCGACTACCTCCAGGGCCGCGACCACGCTCCCAAGGGTGCGGACTGGGACGCGGCGGTCGAGTACTGGAAGACGCTGCGCACCGACGACGACGCGGTCTTCGACCACGAGGTCGTCATCGACGCCACCGAGCTGGCGCCGTTCGTCACCTGGGGCACCAATCCCGGCCAGGGCGCGCCGCTGTCCGAGCGGGTCCCCGACCCGGCGTCCTACGAGGATGCTTCGGAGCGGTACGCCGCCGAAAAGGCCCTGGAGTACATGGGGTTGACGGCCGGTCAGCCGCTGCGCGACATCAAGGTGGACACCGTCTTCGTAGGTTCGTGCACCAACGGCCGCATCGAGGACCTGCGCTCCGCCGCCGCGCTCCTGGAAGGCCGCAAGGTCGCCGACGGCGTACGGATGCTGATCGTCCCCGGCTCGGTCCGGGTGGCGCTGCAGGCCGTCGAGGAGGGCCTGGACAAGGTCTTCACCGCGGCCGGCGCCGAATGGCGGCACGCGGGTTGCTCGATGTGCCTGGGCATGAACCCCGACCAGCTGGCGCCCGGTGAGCGCTCCGCCTCCACCTCGAACCGCAACTTCGAGGGCCGGCAGGGCAAGGGCGGCCGCACCCACCTGGTCTCGCCCCAGGTCGCCGCCGCAACGGCGGTTCTCGGCCACCTGGCCTCGCCCGCCGACCTGTCCGACGCCGCCGCCCCGCAGCCCGCTGGAGTCTGAGAACGATGGAAGCATTCACCACCCACACCGGCCGGGCCGTCCCGCTGCGCCGCAGCAACGTCGACACCGACCAGATCATCCCCGCCCACTGGCTGAAGAAGGTCACCCGGGACGGCTTCGAGGACGGCCTCTTCGAGGCATGGCGCAAGCAGCCCGACTTCGTGCTGAACCAGGAGGCGTACCAGGGCGCCACCGTCCTGGTCGCCGGCCCCGACTTCGGCACCGGCTCCTCCCGTGAGCACGCCGTCTGGGCCCTGCAGAACTACGGCTTCAAGGCCGTCATCTCCTCGCGTTTCGCCGACATCTTCCGCGGTAACTCCCTCAAGAACGGGCTGCTGACGGTGGTACTGCCGCAGGAGACCGTGGAGGCGCTGCAGCAGCTGGCCGAGGCCGACCCCACCGCCGAGGTGACCGTCGACCTGGTCAACCGCGAGGTGCGTGCCGAGGGCATCAAGGCCGGTTTCGAGCTGGACGAGAACGCCCGTTGGCGGCTGCTGGAGGGGCTGGACGACATCAGTCTCACCCTCCGGGAGGAAGACTCCATCGCCGCGTACGAGGCGAACAGGCCGTCCTTCAAGCCGCGTACGGTAGTGGCCTGACCTCGGGGTTTTCTGGCTGAAAGACATCTTGCATACGATGCGCTCCTTGCTACTTGGCAAGGGGCGCATCGTCTTGTTGAGTGGCGTGTTGAGGCCCCGTGAAGCGACAACTCACCGCAGATGGCACAATTAGCGCATGGAACGCGACGGCCAACTGGAGCTCTACGGTCTTGTCGCCGACCGTCTCAAGGCCGCACACACACGAGTGCGGACACTGCAAGTCCCGGAGGGCGTACGGATGGCGCTGACCCGGAAGCTGCTCGTCATCACGGCTGCGGCAAAACACGATCTCGCCGGCGCGGCACGGCGTCTGGAGCGCTTCATGAACGACCTCGACGAAGGGCGTTATCCCGAAGACGTGGATGCCGACGGAACTCCGTGACGGTCGAGTTCGTTGCGGCACAAGGGTGATTAGCCCGTTTCGTGTTTGATTTGCGGTATATATCTGCCTAACGTGCGAAAAAGCTTGAACACATACGTTCCAGCAATGTCTCCGAAGGGGAAGACGTGAACAAGGCGCAGCTCGTAGAAGCCATTGCCGACAAGCTCGGCGGACGTCAGAACGCCGCAGACGCGGTCGACGCGGTCCTGGACGCCATCGTCCGTGCCGTGGTCGGCGGCGACCGCGTTTCGGTCACCGGATTCGGTTCGTTCGAGAAGGTCGACCGCCCGGCCCGTTACGCCCGTAACCCGCAGACGGGTGAGCGGGTGCGGGTGAAGAAGACCTCCGTGCCGCGTTTCCGCGCCGGACAGGGCTTCAAGGACCTGGTCAGCGGCTCGAAGAAGCTCCCGAAGAACGACGTGGCCGTCAAGAAGGCCCCGAAGGGCAGCCTTTCGGGCGGCGCTTCCACCCGTACGACCACCAAGGCCGCGGCCAAGAAGGCCACCGCCAAGAAGTCGGCGGCGAAGAAGACCACGGCCGCGAAGAAGACCACCACGGCCAAGAAGGCGACGCCGGCGAAGAAGACCACCGCCGCCAAGAAGGCCACCACCGCCAAGAAGGCGACGCCGGCGAAGAAGACCACCACCGCCAAGAAGGCCACGCCGGCCAAGAAGGCCACCACGGCGAAGAAGGCCACGGCCAAGAAGACCGCCCCGGCCAAGAAGACCACGGCGAAGAAGGCCCCGGCCAAGAAGGCCACCGCCCGCAAGACCACCGCCAAGAAGACCACCGCCCGGAAGCGCTGACCATCCGGCGGCGAACCTCGCGACGGGCCGGGCTCCCCACGGGAGCCCGGCCCGCGGTGCGTTGCCCGGCCCCCACCCGATTAGGCTCTGACCATGCAGGCCACCGCATACACCTACGACGCCGACAGCCGCACGGGCAGCGTGCTGCTCGACGACGGCACCCCGCTGCCCTTCGACACCGCCGCCTTCGACGCGGGCGGCCTGCGGCTGCTCCGGCCCGGCCAGCGGGTCCGCATCGACGTGACGGGCGAGGGCGGCGACCGCCGCATCACCCTCATCACGCTCCAGACCTTCTGACACCACTCCAGACCTTCTGACGGCCGGCCGGAAGCCCCGGCGGCCCGCTCAGGCCCCCGGAGCGCCCAGCGCCGCGATTCCCGCCGAGATGGCCGCCGTATGGCGGGCCGTCCACGCCCCCACGCCCAATTTCAGCGCCGCCCGCAGATCCTCCGGAGTGTCCACGTCCTGCCGCACGGACCGCACACCGGACAAGGAGATCTCCTGAGCGCCGGAAGCCCGGTGCCGGGCCCGTGAGGCGCCACCGAAAGCCGGGGCCAATTCCGCCCCCGGCGCCGCGGTCAGCAGCGTCGTCCCCATTTCCGCCGCATCCGCGAGAAATGCACGCGGGAATTGCGCGGCCGCGGTGAGCACCCGTTCCAGTTCCGCCGGACGCAGCGCAGGGAGATCCGCATTGAGCGCCGCCACCGCCGCACCGGGACGGTACGCCCGTACGGTGTGCGCGCCGTACGCGATCGCGGGATTCAGCCCCGCCGCCGGTACATCGGCCACGATGCGCGCCCCGAGACCGGCGAGCGCCGCGCCCGCCTGCGGATCATCCGTGACAACCGCCACATCACCCACTACCGGGCATTCCAGCGCCGCGGATACCGTATCCAGGGCGAACGCCAGCGCCAGCCGGGGCCGGAAGCGCGCGTCCGCCGCGGCGGACAGCCTGCTCTTGGCCCGCACCAGCGGTTTCAGAGGCACCACCAGGCTCCACACCGCATCCGCTCCTTCTTCTCGCATCGGCAGCATTGTCACCCGCTGCCGCCGCCCGCAGCAGGGCGCGGGGATACGGTGTCCTCGACAGACCGGGTACCGGGGGCGACACTTGTGCGGCTGCCGGGTCGCCGCAGCTCAGCAGGTCCCATTAGGAGGGTGTCCGAGTGTCCCGCCACAGAATCGGCTTCTGGTACCGCCTCGCAGCGGTCATCGCAAAACCGCCGCTCGTGGTGCTGTTCAAGCGGGACTGGCAGGGAATGGAGCACATTCCCGCCGAGGGCGGATTCATCACCGCGGTCAACCACAACTCGTACCTCGACCCGCTCTCCTACGCGCACTATCAGTACAACAGCGGACGCGTCCCGCGATTCCTCGCCAAGAGCGGCCTCTTCAAGGGCGGCTTCGTCGGCGCGATCATGCGCGGCACAGGACAGATCCCGGTCTACCGCGAAACCACCGACGCGGCCACCGCGTTCCGCGCCGCCGTGGACGCCATCAACCGCGGCGAGTGCGTCGCCTTCTACCCCGAGGGCACCCTCACCCGCGACCCCGACATGTGGCCCATGCAGGGCAAGACCGGCGCCGCCCGCGTCGCACTGCTCACCAAGGCCCCCGTCATCCCGGTCGCCCAGTGGGGCGCCAACGAAGCCATGCCGCCCTACGCCAAGGAGAAGAAGCTCCGGCTCTTCCCCCGCAAGACGCTGCGTGTGAAGGCGGGTCCGCCGGTCGACCTGGCCGAGTTCTACGGCCAGGAGCCCACCGCCGAGGTGCTGCGCGAGGTCACCGACCGCATCATGGCCTCGGTGACCGCCATCCTGGCCGAGGTGCGCAACGAACCCGCGCCGGCCGAGCCGTACGACCACCGCAAGGCCCGCGCCGAACAGCGCCGGAAGAACCAGCAGATGCGGCGGCGGGACAAGACGCCCGGCGCCACTCAGGAGGATGAAGGCAAGTGACGCGCTGCGCCGTCTACGGCACGGGGTCGTGGGGCACCGCATTCGCGATGGTGCTGGCCGACGCGGGCTGCGAGGTGACCCTGTGGGGCCGCCGCGCCGAGCTCGCCGAGGCCATCAACACCGGCCGCACCAACCCCGACTACCTCCCGGGCGTGGAGCTGCCGCAGACCGTACGGGCCACCACCGACCCCGCCGAGGCCGCCGCCGGCGCGGAGTTCACGGTCCTCGCCGTGCCGTCCCAGACGCTGCGCGCCAACCTCGCCGACTGGGCGCCCCTGCTGCCCTCCGACACCGTCCTGGTGTCCCTGATGAAGGGCATCGAGCTCGGTACGGCCAAGCGGATGAGCGAGGTCATCGAAGAGGTCGCGAAGGTGCCCGCCGAGCGGGTGGCCGTGCTGACCGGCCCGAACCTCGCCAAGGAGATCGCCGCCCGGCAGCCCGCCGCCGCCGTCGTCGCGTGCACCGACGAGGCCGTCGCCACCCGCCTGCAGGCCGCGTGCCACACCCCGTACTTCCGCCCGTACACCACCACCGACGTGGTGGGCGCGGAGCTGGGCGGCGCGGTGAAGAACGTCATCGGCCTCGCGGTGGGCATCGCGGGCGGCATGGGGCTGGGCGACAACGCCAAGGCGTCCCTCATCACCCGCGGTCTCGCCGAGACCATGCGGCTGGGGCTCGCGCTGGGGGCCGACCCGGCCACGTTCGCGGGGCTGGCGGGCATGGGCGACCTGGTCGCCACCTGCTCCTCGCCGCTCTCCCGGAACAACACCTTCGGCCAGAACCTGGGCCGGGGCATGAGCCTCGAAGAGACCATCGCCGTCACCAAGCAGACGGCCGAGGGCGTGAAGTCCTGCGAATCGGTGCTGGACCTGGCCCGCCGGCACGGTGTCGAGATGCCCATCACCGAGACGGTCGTGAGCATCGTCCATGATGCCAAGCCGCCGCTGGTGGCCCTGAAGGAACTGATGTCGCGGTCGGCGAAGCCGGAGCGGCACTGAACGGACGGTTGTCCACAGGGGCCGACGGGCACTGCCCGCGGCCCGATGGCCGTTGTCCACAGGCCCCGACGGCCATGAGCCGTGAGCGCTACCTTCACAGCACGCCGCTTCTGGGTGGTGTGTGTGGTGGAGGTGGGGGAGGGGCCTTGGCCACGGTACGGGAGTTCTCCCGCTGGACTGGGGAGAGGGAGGGGCCCTGCCAGGGACGCGGGGGAGTTGGCCCGTAGAAGCGCCCCACACCCCCCAAGACATTCGCATCCGCCGTACCAACAGGTAGTCTCGGTCCGATATGAGCAGCGAGACCTCCTCCCAGAAGCCCCGCGTCGCCGTCGTGTTCGGCGGGCGCAGCTCCGAGCACGCCATCTCCGTGGTCACCGCGGGCGCCGTCCTGAGCGCCATCGACCGCGAGAAGTACGACGTGCTGCCGATCGGCATCACGACGGACGGCCGCTGGGCGCTGACCGCCGACGAGCCGGAGCGGATGGCCATCACGGACCGGAAGCTGCCGAGCGTGGCGGACCTGGCCGAGTCCGCCGAGGGCGCCGTGGTCCTGCCCGTCGACCCCACCAGCCGCGAGGTCGTCTACAGCGAGCCCGGCCAGGTACCGAAGGCGCTCGGCGACGTCGACGTGGTCTTCCCCGTCCTGCACGGGCCGTACGGCGAGGACGGCACCCTCCAGGGCCTCCTGGAGCTGTCCGGCGTGCCCTACGTGGGCTCCGGCGTGCTCTCCTCGGCCGTCGGCCAGGACAAGGACTACATGAAGCGGGTGTTCGCCTCCTTCGGGCTGCCGGTCGGCCCGTACGAGGTCATCCGCCCGCGCGAGTGGGAGCAGGATCCTTCCGCCGCCCGCAAGAAGATCGTGGACTTCGCCGGCGAGCACGGCTGGCCGCTGTTCGTGAAGCCCGCCCGCGCCGGCTCCTCCATGGGCATCTCCAAGGTGGACGACCTCGCCGGGCTGGACGAGGCCATCGAGGAGGCCCGCCGCCACGACCCGAAGATCCTGGTCGAGTCGCTGCTGAGCGGCCGGGAGATCGAGTGCGGCGTGCTGGAGTTCGAGGACGGCCCGCGGGCCAGCGTCCCGGCCGAGATCCCGCCGGTCACCGCGCACGACTTCTACGACTTCGAGGCCAAGTACATCGACTCCGCCACCGGACTGGTGCCCGCGCCGCTCACCGAGGAGCAGACCGCGCGCGTCCAGGAGCTGGCCGTCGAGGCGTTCGAGGCGGCGTCCTGCGAGGGCCTGGTGCGCGCCGACTTCTTCCTGCAGGACAACGGCGAGTTCGTCATCAACGAGATCAACACGCTGCCGGGCTTCACGCCCATTTCGATGTACCCGCGGATGTGGCAGGAGTCCGGGGTGAGCTACGCCGAGCTGGTGGACCGGCTCATCCAGGCGGCGCTGCGGCGCTCCACGGGCCTGCGCTGAGCCTTTGCGGCGGCCGGTCGGGGCGTGTCCTAGACGACCCCGACCGGGACGGTCTTCTTCACGGCCGACGCCAGGTCGGTGAGCACATCGACCTCGGGCGCGTACTTCCCCGGTACCGTCACCTCGACGTGCGCGCGGCGCAGCACGGTCGTGAAGCGGTAACCGTCGTCCTGTTTCTCGAAGAGCCACTCGACGCCGTTGATTTCCGCGGCGTCCTGCAGTGGGTTGTAATGTTCATTACCAGGCTTCAGCACGTCGGGCTCCGGCACGCCGCAGCGCAGCTGTACGGCGGGTTCGCCCCACACGGCGGTGAAGTCGGAGACGGGATCGGCGGTCCGCCGCTTCAGACCGTCCACGGTGTCGGGCAGTTTCCCGTGCAGCGCCCGGCAGAGCCGGGCCTGCTCCCCCTTAGGGGCGGGAACCGCCACGCTCGCCGAATCGTCGGACGGGGCACAGCCCGCCACTGCGATCAGTACGGCGAGCAGCGGCGGAGCGAGCGACCGGCCTGGCGAGGATTTCACCCGGCCGAGCATACGGGGGACTAAATATGAACCACCGGGCAGGTCAGGGTGCGCGTGATGCCGTCCACTTGCTGGACTTTGGCGACCACCATGCGGCCCAGATCATCGACCGTGTCAGCCTGGGCACGCACGATCACGTCGTAGGGACCGGTCACATCCTCGGCCTGGATCACGCCGGGCAGTTTGGCGATCACTTCGGCGACCGCGGACGCCTTGCCGACCTCGGTCTGGATCAGGATGTACGCCTGTACCACGGGACCTCCAGGGCGGCTTCGAGGATCATGTGGGAAGAAGGGACGCCACGGTACCGCGTCGCCGAGCGGAGCGGGGAGACCCGCGCGGCGGACGCGGCGAACAGTTCGCGGCCGCCGGCGCGGAACGCGTCACCCGGAGCGCGGCCGTCCGGGAAGGCGGCGCAGACCGTGCGCGACGCGTCAGTGGAGTACGGAAGGTCCGTACGCATGGGAAGGGCAACAGCATGAAGGGCACCGTGGGCGAGTTGGGGGAGTTCGGCCTCATCAGAGAGCTGACCTCGCGGCTCACCTCCACCCCGGCCGTACGCATCGGACCGGGCGACGACGCCGCCGTGGTCACCGCGCCGGACCGCCGGGTCGTGGCCAGTACGGACGTACTCCTCGAAGGGCGGCACTTCCGCCGCGACTGGTCCACCGCCTACGACGTCGGCCGCAAGGCCGCGGCCCAGAACCTCGCCGACATCGCCGCCATGGGCGCGGTCCCCACCGCCATCCTGCTCGGCCTCGTGGTGCCCGCCGAACTCCCCGCGACGTGGGCGACGGAGCTGATGGACGGGCTGCGGGACGAGTGCCAGGTGGCGGGCGCCGCCGTGGTCGGCGGCGACGTCGTACGCGGCGAGATCATCACCGTCGCCATCACCGCCCTCGGCGACCTGCGCAACGCGGAGCCGGTCACCCGGGGCGGCGCCCAGCCCGGCGACGTCGTCGCGGTCACCGGCTGGCTCGGCTGGTCGGCGGCGGGCCACGCCGTGCTCACCCGCGGCTTCCGCTCCCCGCGCGCCTTCGTGGAGGCGCACCGCAGGCCGGAGCCGCCGTACCACGCGGGCCCCGCGGCCGCCGGGCTCGGCGCCACCGCCATGACGGACGTCAGCGACGGCCTGGTCGCCGACCTCGGGCACATCGCCGAGGCCAGCAAGGTCCGTATCGACCTGCAGTCCCAGAAGATCGACGTGCCCTCGCAGATGGCCGACATCGGTACGGCGTGCGGCGTGGATCCCCTGCAGTGGGTGCTCTCCGGCGGCGAGGACCACGCGATCGTCGCGACCTTCCCGCCGGACGTGAAGCTGCCGGCCCGCTGGAAGGTCATCGGCGAGGTCCTGAACCCCTCCGCGCTGCCCCAGGTGACGGTGGACGGCGCGCCCTGGACCAAGGGCGGCTGGGACCACTTCGGCGACGACGACGTGGTCGGCTAGCCCCCGGGGGACATGGCCGGCCGGAAACGGTCGATTAGATTCGGGGCATGCACACACCACCCCGCGTCCTGACCGTCGCAGGCTCCGACTCCGGCGGCGGCGCCGGTATCCAGGCCGACCTGAAGACGATGCTGGCGCTCGGCACGCACGGCATGAGCGTGCTGACCGCCGTCACCGCGCAGAACTCCCTGGGCGTCCAGGGCGCCTGGGAACTGCCCGTCGAGGCGGTACGGGCCCAGTTCCGCAGCGTCGTGGACGACATCGGCGTCCAGGCGGTCAAGACCGGAATGCTCTCCTCGCCCGAGCTCGTGGAGACGGTGGCCGGGCTGCTCGCGGAGCTCACCGTGCCCGTCGTCATCGACCCGGTCGGCGTCTCCAAGCACGGCGACGCGCTGCTCGCCGCCACGGCCCTGGACGCGGTCCGTACGAAGCTGCTGCCGACCGCGACCGTCGCCACCCCCAACCTGGACGAGGTGGCTCAGCTCACGGGCGTACAGGTCCGGGAAGAGGCCGATATGCGGCGGGCGGCCGCGGCGATCCTGGCCCACGGCCCGCGCTGGGCGCTGATCAAGGGCGGCCATCTGGCGGGCGACGCGGTGGACCTGCTGACCGACGGGGATCAGGAGCACTGGCTGCGCGCCCCGCGCCACGACAACCGGCACACGCACGGCACGGGCTGCACGCTCGCCAGCGCGATCGCCGCCCGGCTGGCGCACGGTGACACCGTTCCGGAGGCCGTGGCGGCGGCGAAGGAGTACGTCACGGGCGCGATCGCGGCCGGCTTCCGGCTGGGCGGCGGGATCGGGCCCGTCGATCACGGGTGGCGGCTGCGCTGAGTACTGCCGCGGGGGCGGCCCCTCGTGGGCACGTCTCCGCCCGCGCGGCCCCCTGGACAAGCAGTCGGACAAGCCCCCGGACGCTCTTTCGGGCAACAGAAAAGCCGGCCCACCCTGAGGTGGACCGGCTTCAAGGCAACCGGCAGAGGCTGCGCCACGACGTAACGTCAGCGCGCGACCTTGCCGGCCTTGATGCACGAGGTGCAGACGTTGAGCCGCTTCGGCGTGCGCCCGATCACAGCGCGCACCGTCTGGATGTTGGGGTTCCAACGACGGTTGGTGCGGCGGTGCGAGTGAGAAACGCTCTTGCCGAAGCCCGGCCCCTTGCCGCAGACGTCGCAGTTGGCAGCCACGGGTCACTCCAAAGACTTCAGATGCACTTACGGTAATTCCCAGCGCGCCGAGTGCATTGAACGACAAGCGGTGCCGGGAGGGGAAAAGACCCGATTCGCATCGGGCAACCGGAGCAGCATACAACGACCGCTCCCGCCCTACGAAACTACCATGACCGCCCGGGGGCCCGGCCCGAGCACCCGTCCCGTCCGCCGCTACCCTGCGGTGCACTGCCTGCCCCGACCGGGGAGGACAGGACATACGGCGACCGAGGAGGACGCACGGTGCCCCGAGGACGCACGGTGCCGCACACGCTCGACGCTGCTGCGGTCCGCGCATGGTGCGAGCTGGCCCTGGAGGCACTCGGCCGGGACCGCGAGCGGATCGACGCGATCAACGTCTATCCCGTCGCGGACGGTGACACCGGCACCAACCTCTATCTGACCGTGGAGTCCGCCGCCCGCGCGGTCGACGCCGCCTTCGACGGGCACGCCGCCTCCGGTACCGAGCCCGGTCTCGCCGACGCCATCGGGGCGATGGCGCACGGCGCGCTCATCGGGGCGCGCGGCAACTCCGGCACCATCCTGGCGCAGCTGCTGCGCGGCATGACGGAGGTACTGGCGCCGGGCCCCGGGTCGGTCCCGGGGAGCGGTACGGGGGAGCGTGAGGCAGAGCACGACCCGGCCGCGGTACTGGCGCGTGCGCTGCGGCGGGCCGCGGCGTCCACGTACGAGGCGGTGGCGCACCCCGTGGAGGGCACGGTCCTCACCGTGGCGACGGCCGCCGCCGACGCCGCCGAGGGCGCCGTGCCGGGCGGCGACGTGGTGGCGGTGGCCCGCGCGGCCCACGAGGGCGCCAGGAAGGCGCTGGACGCCACCCCGGGGCAGCTGGCGGTCCTCGGCAGGGCCGGTGTGGTCGACGCGGGCGGCTGCGGCCTGGTCGCCGTTCTGGGCGCGCTCGCGGACGCGCTGTCCGGTGAGCGCACGGCAGCGGCCGGCGGTGTACGGATCGCCGTGGGCGCCCCCGCCTCCGGGGGCGGCACGGCTCCCGCCACGGTCGTCACCGAGGCCGGCGGCTGCGGCCCCGATGAGCATGCGGCGGCCGACGGCCCCGCCTTCGAGGTGATCTACCTCCTGGAGGCCGGCGACGAGGCCGTGGCCCGGCTGCGCGCCCGGCTCGACGGGCTCGGCGACTCCCTGGTCGTGGTCGGCGGGGACGGCCTGTGGAACGTCCATGTGCACGTGGACGACGCGGGCGCGGCCGTCGAGGCGGGCATCGAGGCGGGCCGCCCGTACCGGATCCGCATCACGCACTTCACGGGCGCCGAGGCGGGCCGGAGCGCGGCCCCGGAGCGCGCGGAACGGGCCGTGGTCGCGGTGGTACCGGGGGACGGGCTGGCCGGGCTGTGCGCCGCGGCCGGCGCGACCGTGGTCTCCGTACGCCCCGGGGAGCCGCCCGCCAGCGGTGAGCTGGTCCAGGCGATCCGGCAGGCGCACGCCCGCGAGGTGGTGCTGCTGCCGAACGACGCCGACCTGCGGCACACGGCCGCCGCGGCGGCCGGCCAGGCCCGTACCGAAGGCGTGCGCGTCGCCGTGATCCCCACCCGGGCCGCGGTCCAGGGCATCGCGGCGCTGGCCGTCCACGAGTCCGGCCGCACGTTCGACGAGGACGTGGTGGCGATGACCTCCGCGGCGGGCGCCACCCGGTATGGCGAACTGACGGTCGCCGAGCGGCAGTCCTGGACCATGGCCGGGGTCTGCCAGGCCGGGGACGTGCTGGGCCTGGTGGAGGGCGATGTCGCGGTGATCGGTGCGGACCCGGCGGCCACCGCCCTCGACGTACTGGACCGGATGCTCTCGGCGGGCGGCGAGATGGTCACCCTCGTGTGCGGCGAGGGCTTCCCCCAGGGGCTGGCCGACCGCCTCGAACGCCACGTACGCGAGCGCTATCTGGCCGTGGACACCGTGGTGTACGCCGGGGGCCAGCAGTCCTCGCTGCTGCTGATCGGCGTGGAGTAGCCGCCCCGAGAGGCCCGTTCGCCGGTCCTCCCGCCGGTTGTCAGTGGCGTGGTGTGCAATGGACCCGTGCTGGATGAACCACTGAAGAAGATCCTCGGCGGCACCACCGCGAAGGTGCTGGCCGAGCACCTCGGCCTGCACACGGTCGGCGATCTGCTGCACCACTACCCCCGCCGGTACGCCGAGCGCGGCGAGCTGACCACCCTCGCCGACCTCCCGCTGGACGAGCACGTCACGGTCGTCGCCCGGGTCGCCGACGCCCGTGTGCACACCTTCAACCACGGCCGTGGCCAGCGCCTGGAGGTCACGCTCACCGACGGCAGCGGCCGGCTCCAGCTGGTCTTCTTCGGCAAGGGCATCCACAAGCCGCGGCACGATCTCCTCCCCGGCCGCCGCGCGATGTTCGCGGGCAAGGTCTCGGTCTTCAACCGCAAGCTCCAACTCGCCCACCCCGAGTACGAACTCCTCGCCGGCGAGGGCGGCGACGACGCCGTGGACGCCTTCGCCGGCCGGCTCCTGCCGATCTACCCGGCGGCCCAGAAGATGCCGTCCTGGAAGATCGCCAAGGCGGTGGACGCCGTACTGCCCAGCGCCCGGGAGGCGGTCGACCCGCTGCCGCCCGCGCTCCGGGAGGGCCGCGGCCTGGTCCCGCTCCCCGAGGCGCTCCTCAAGATCCACCGGCCCGACACCAAGGCCGACATCGCCGACGCCCGGGCCCGCCTGAAGTGGGACGAGGCGTTCGTCCTCCAGGTCGCCCTGGCCCGCCGCCGCTTCGCCGAGACCCAGCTCCCGGCCGTCCCCCGCCCGCTGACCGAGGACGGCCTCCTGGACGCCTTCGACGCCCGCCTCCCGTTCACCCTCACCGACGGCCAGCAGAAGGTCAGCCGCGAAATCTTCGACGACCTGGCCACGGACCACCCGATGCACCGGCTCCTCCAGGGGGAAGTGGGCAGCGGGAAAACGATGGTCGCCCTGCGGGCCATGCTCGCCGTGGTGGACACCGGTGGGCAGGCGGCGATGCTCGCGCCGACCGAGGTGCTCGCGCAGCAGCATCACCGGTCGATCACCGAGATGATGGGGGAGCTGGCCGAGGGCGGGATGCTCGGCGGCGCGGAGCGCGGTACGAAGGTCGTGCTGCTGACCGGATCCATGGGGACCGCCGCGCGGAAGCAGGCGCTGCTGGACCTCGTGACGGGCGAAGCCGGGCTGGTGATCGGCACGCATGCGCTGATCGAGGACAAGGTGCAGTTCCACGACCTGGGGCTGGTCGTGGTGGACGAGCAGCACCGGTTCGGCGTGGAGCAGCGGGACGCGCTGCGCTCCAAGGGGAAGCAGCCGCCGCATCTGCTCGTGATGACCGCGACGCCCATTCCGCGGACGGTCGCGATGACGGTGTTCGGCGATCTGGAGACGTCCGTACTGGACCAGTTGCCGGCCGGGCGGTCGCCGATCGCCAGCCACGTGGTCCCGGCCAAGGACAAGCCGCACTTCCTGGCGCGTACCTGGGAGCGGGTGCGCGAGGAGGTCGAGGGCGGGCATCAGGCGTACGTGGTGTGCCCGCGGATCGGCGACGAGGCGGACGAGCCGAAGGGCGCGAAGGGCGCGAAGGGCGCGAAGAAGAAGGCGCAGGGGGACGGGGAAGAGGCCGCGGAGGAGGCCGAGAAGCGGCCGCCGCTGGCCGTGCTGGACGTCGCCGAGCAGCTGGCCAAGGGGCCGCTCGCGGGGCTGCGCGTGGAGGTGCTGCACGGGCGGATGCAGCCGGACGACAAGGACGACGTGATGCGCCGGTTCGCCGCCGGCGAGGTGGATGTGCTGGTGGCGACGACCGTCATCGAGGTGGGCGTGAACGTACCGAACGCCACGGCGATGGTGATCATGGACGCCGACCGGTTCGGGGTCTCGCAGCTGCACCAGCTGCGCGGCCGGGTGGGCCGCGGTTCGGCGCCCGGCCTGTGCCTGCTGGTGACGGAGATGTCCGAGGCGAGCCCGGCGCGGGCCCGGCTGGGCGCCGTGGCGAGCACGCTGGACGGCTTCGAGCTGTCCCGGATCGACCTGGAGCAGCGGCGCGAGGGCGACGTTCTGGGGCAGGCGCAGTCCGGAGTGCGCTCCAGCCTCCGGATGCTCGCGGTCATCGAGGACGAGGACGTGATCGAGGCGGCCCGGGAGGAGGCGACGGCGACCGTGGCGAACGACCCGGAGCTGGCCGGACTGCCCGAGCTGCGGGTCGCGTTGGACGCCCTGCTGGACACCGACCGGGAGAGCTATCTGGACAAGGGGTGAGGGCGGCCCGGGGCCGGGCGCGCGCCCGGCAGGGGCCGATTGTCAGAGCCCACTGGGAGGATGGACACAGTCCGGGCCGATCCGGGAGAGGTTGGCCCCAGTCGGACCATTGGGGGGCTGTTTCATGGCATTCCGGCATCTGAACGAACTCCCGCTCGGCGACAAGATCTTCCGCATCGAGCTCGCCAGCGACGACGACGCGACCGTCACGCTCACCCTCACGGGCTGGCACGAGGACGCCCCCGAGACCCTCCTCGCCTCCGGCGCCCTCACCCTGCCCCTGACCGAGGTCCCGGCCCTGCGGATCGCGCTGAACCGCGCCCTGCGCGCCCTCGCGCTGGTCGCCGACGTGGCCGAGCCGATACCGGACCGCGATGTGCTGCGCGAGCTGTTCCCCGGGCACGGCGCCCCCTGGGTGCCGCAGCACGAGGAGGACCTCACGCACCGCTTCCATGCCGGCGAGACCATCGCCCGCATCGCCGCCCGCTTCGGCCGCACGCCCGATTCGGTACGGACGAAGCTGCGCGAACTCGGCCACGACCCGCGCCGCCCGGAGTACTGCCCGCCGGACGGCTGCCTGTCCTGGTCCCGCTATGCCTCGCCCGCCCTGGTGGGCGCGGTGGAGGACGCCGAGCGCGGCTGACCGGCGGGGAACGCCATATCGTGGTGGTGCGGGGCCGGGCCCGGTCCCGCACCACCAAGGAACCGCACAGCTGAGGACGAGAATCGTATGACCCGCGTGATCGCCGGCGTGGCCGGCGGCCGGCGCCTGGCCGTGCCGCCCGGCACGGGCACCCGCCCGACCTCCGACCGGGCGCGCGAGGGCCTGTTCTCCACCTGGGAGGCGCTGGACGGCCCGCTGACCGGCGCCCGGGTGCTGGATCTGTACGGCGGCTCGGGCGCGGTCGGCCTGGAGGCGCTCTCCCGGGGCGCCGCGGCCGTGCTGCTGGCCGAGGCCGATCCGAAGGCCGCCCGTACGATCCGCGAGAACATCCGCAGCCTCGGCCTCCCGGGCGCCGAATTCCGCGCCGCGAAGGCCGAACAGGTCGTCGCGGGGCCGGTCTCCGGCGAGCCGTACGACCTCGTCTTCCTGGACCCGCCGTACGCCGTCACCGACGACGATCTTCGCGAGATACTCCTCACACTCCGCTCCCAGGGCTGGATCACGGGCGACGCGCTCGCCACCGTGGAGCGCAGCACCAGGGGCGGAGAATTCCGCTGGCCCGAAGGATTCACGGGCCTGCGGTCCCGCCGTTACGGCGAGGCCACGCTTTGGTACGGTCGCGCCGCTTCGACGTGCGAGGACGCCGGTGGGGACGCCGGCGGCCACCCTGACGGGAACGCCACGTCGGCAAGCGAGTCATGACCGGATCGGAGAGCGAGGAACCTCAAGTGCGCCGTGCCGTCTGTCCGGGGTCGTTCGACCCCATTACGAATGGGCACCTGGACATCATCGCCCGGGCCTCCAAGCTCTACGACGTGGTCCACGTCGCCGTGATGATCAACAAGTCCAAGCAGGGCCTGTTCACGGTCGAGGAGCGGATCGAGCTGATCCGCCGGGCGACTGCCGAGTACGGCAACGTCGAGGTCGAGGCGTTCCACGGCCTCCTCGTCGACTTCTGCAAGCAGCGTGACATTCCGGCCATCGTGAAGGGCCTGCGCGCGGTCAGCGACTTCGACTACGAGCTGCAGATGGCCCAGATGAACAACGGCCTCTCGGGCGTGGAGACCCTCTTCGTCCCGACCAACCCGACCTACAGCTTCCTCTCGTCCAGCCTGGTCAAGGAGGTCGCGGCCTGGGGCGGCGACGTCTCCCACCTGGTACCGGACTTCGTCTTCGAAGCCCTCACGGAGCGCCTCGGGGAGAAGTGACACGGGAAGCGGTGGAGGGCCGTCCGGCTGACGGTACGTCAGTGGGTGTCGGGGCCGGGGCGGGTGGCCGTACAGTCGGTCCCGTTCCGTCGTTTCATCCCCCAGAGAGTGGCGAGCCCCCAGTGGACGTGCAGAAGAAGCTCGACGAGATCGTCGAGACCGTCGGCCATGCCCGGTCCATGCCCATGTCGGCCTCCTGCGTGATCAACCGCGCGGAGCTGCTGGCGATGCTCGAAGAGGTGCGGGCCGCGCTCCCGGGGTCGCTCGCGCAGGCGCAGGAGCTGCTCGGCGGGCGCGAGCAGATGGTCGAGGACGCCCGCGCCGAGGCGGAGCGGATCATCGAGAGCGCGCACGCCCAGCGCGGCTCGCTGCTCTCCGAGACCGAGCTCGCCCGGCAGTCCCAGGAGGAGGCCGACCGCATCCTCGCGGAGGCCCGCCGGGAGGCCGAGGAGATCCGCGCCGAGGCCGACGACTACGTCGACAGCAAGCTCGCCAACTTCGAGGTCGTACTGACCAAGACCATCGGGTCCGTGGACCGGGGCCGCGAGAAGCTGCTCGGCCGCGGCCCGGGCCTGGACGAGGCGGGGTACGCGGACGCCGAGGCGCCCGAGCGCAGCGCCGACCCGGAGACGCTGCGGCAGCGGGCCGACGCGTACGTGGACGCCAAGTTCGGCGCCTTCGAGGCCGTACTGACCAAGACCCTGGAAGCCGTCGGACGCGGCCGCCAGAAGCTCCTGGGGGCGCAGCCCAGCGACGAGCTCGCCGCGGCCTTCGCCGCACACACGGACCCTGCGACGGGCCTGCCGCAGTCCGGCGACGCGGAGTACCTCGCCGACCTCGCGGCCGCCCAGCAGCCCGCCGCGCCCCAGCAGCAGCCCACCGCGCCCCAGGTGCCCCCG
>NZ_NHSG01000426.1:0-2576 GCF_020024005.1 Streptomyces purpurogeneiscleroticus | reverse complement strand
ACTCGTCCAGCTCGACGAAGGACCCTTCGTCCAGCAGCAGGTCGATCCGCTCACGGGCGGTCAACTTGCCCTTGGCGTGCTGCTTTTCCACGGCCCGCGCGGAACCGGCATGGGTGGCTTCTTCGATGCGTCGCTGAAGATCCGCCAGCTTGCCCGCGGTGGTGGAGATGTGTGCTTCCGGCTCGGACATCGGGATGCGGCTCCTGCTCGTCCTGGACTGGTGCTCGTACGGGGGGCGCTTCGCTCAGGGGTTGGCTACCGATTCGTAGCGTATCGGCGGCGCTGCTCACCGGCACTGCGTCGTTGGCCACACTCCGGCGCCCCGGAGCCTCTTAGGGTGGGCAGCATGACGCCTCAACCACCCGTAAACCCCGACAACCCCGAAAACCGCGACAAAGGCAGTGGCGGCCGGTGGGCCGACCTCGACCGCCCCCCGCTGAACGCGACGGCGCTGCGCAAGGCCCTCGTACGCCCCGGCTCCCTGTGGACCTCCCTGGACGTGGTCCAGGTCACCGGCTCCACCAACACCGACCTGGCGACCCGCGCGGCCGAGGGCAAGGCGGCGGCGGGCAGCGTGCTCGTGGCCGAGGAGCAGTCGGCGGGTCGCGGCCGGCTGGACCGCCAGTGGTCCGCGCCGCCCCGCTCCGGGCTCTTCTTCTCCGTCCACCTCAAGCCCGAGGTGCCCACGGACCGGTGGGGCTGGCTGCCGCTGCTGGCCGGCGTCGCCACCGCCACCGCGCTCTCCCGCGCGGCCGGCGTGGACACGGCCCTGAAGTGGCCCAACGACCTCCTCCTCACAGTGGACGGCGAGGAGCGCAAGGCGGGCGGCATCCTCGCCGAGGCGGCCGCCGGCGGCGTCGTCCTCGGCATCGGCCTGAACGTCTCGCTGCGCGCCGACGAGCTCCCGGTGCCCGGCGCCGGCTCGCTCCTCCTGGCCGGCGCCCAGGGCACCGACCGCGACCCGCTGCTCCGTGCCGTACTGCGCTCACTGGAGCAGTGGTACGGCGACTGGGAGGCGGCCGGCGGCGACCCGGCGGCCTGCGGGCTGCAGGAGGCGTACGCGGCGGGCTGCGCGACGCTCGGCCGCACGGTCCGCGCGCTGCTCCCCGGCGACCGGGAGATCCGCGGCGAGGCGGTGGCGCTGGACGGCGACGGGCGGCTGGTTCTGGCCACCGCCGACGGTGTGCAGCTGCCGGTGGCGGCGGGCGACATCGTCCACCTGCGGCCGGCCGGCGAAGCCGGTTAGCGGGGCGCCGTCGGCCGGGGAAGCGGTTCGGTACGGAGCGACGGGAGGCGCCGGGTGGTTCTTGACGACATTCGACACCTGCGAATGATGCGTTATGTGTGGAATGTGAGAGTGAGCCAGAGCACACCTGCCGTATCGTTGACGCGATCGGTCCGGCAGCGGGCCGCGGGCGAACAGTGATCGGAAGGGCAGTGCGCAGGGATCGGAAGAGGAGGGCGCGGTGACCCTCGACGACTCGGGCGCAGCACCGCGCGAAGCGGAAGCGGTACCGCGTGCCGCCGACACCGCCGACGACGGCTCCGACGGGGAGTCCGGCGACGACACCATCGCCCTCCGCCTGGAACAGCTGATCCTCGGCTCGGAGCGGCGCTACACGCCGTTCCAGGCGGCCCGCAGCGCCGGCGTCTCCATGGACCTGGCCTCCCGTTTCTGGCGGGCCATGGGCTTCGCCGACATCGGCCAGGTCAAGGCGCTCACCGAGGCCGACGTGCTGGCGCTGCGCCGGCTCTCCGGTCTGGTGGAGGCCGGACTGCTGAGCGAGGCGATGGCCGTACAGGTCGCCCGCTCGACCGGGCAGACCACGGCGCGGCTCGCCGACTGGCAGATCGACTCCTTCCTGGAGGGCCTGACGGAGCCCCAGGACTCGGGCCTGACCCGTACGGAGATCACGTATCCCCTGGTCGAGCTGCTCCTGCCCGAGCTGGAGGAGTTCCTGGTCTACGTCTGGCGCCGGCAGCTCGCCGCCGCGACGGGCCGCGTCGTCCAGGCTCAGGACGACGCCGAGATGGTGGACCGGCGGCTCGCCGTCGGCTTCGCCGACCTGGTCGGCTTCACCCGCCTCACCCGCCGTCTGGAGGAGGAGGAACTGGGCGAGCTGGTCGAGGCGTTCGAGACCACGGCCGCCGACCTGGTCGCCGCGCACGGCGGCCGGCTCATCAAGACCCTGGGTGACGAGGTGCTGTACGCCGCGGACGACGCGGGCACCGCCGCCGAGATCGGGCTGCGCCTCATCGAGACCATGGCCAATGACGAGACCATGCCCGAGCTGCGGGTGGGCATTGCCTTCGGCACGGTCACGACCCGCATGGGCGATGTCTTCGGCACCACGGTGAATCTGGCCAGCCGGCTCACCTCCATAGCGCCGAAGGACACCGTCCTGGTGGACGAGGCGTTCGCCGAGGAGCTGAGCCGGACCGGCGAGGCCCCGGTCTCCGAGGCCGAGGCGGCAGCGGCGGAGAAGGAGGGCGACGGCCCGGTCCCCGCGTACCGCTTCGCCCTCCAGCCCATGTGGCAGCGCCCGGTCCGCGGCCTGGGAGTGGTCGAGCCGTGG
>NZ_NHSG01000425.1:0-25974 GCF_020024005.1 Streptomyces purpurogeneiscleroticus | reverse complement strand
TCCAAGACAGCATCGGCGGCCAGGATTTGTTCTTGCGTGCGTCGCAGTTCCACACCGGGTTCGACCCCCAACTCCTCATTCAGCAGGCGGCGTGCCTCCTGATATACCTGCAATGCCTCGGCTTGCCGGCCAGAGCGGTGCAAGGCGCGCATGAGCAGGCCGTGCAGCCTCTCGTGCAGCGGATGCGCGGCGATCAGTCGGCGTAGCTCACCAACCAGGTCTACGTCGACGCCGAGCGCCAGGTCCATCTCGATGCGCTGCTCCACCACACCCAGGCGCTGTTCCTCCAGCCGGTATCGCTCGGTGTCCAGCAGCGGGCCGGCCAGGCCCTCGCACAGCCGCCCGCGCCACAGCCGCAACGCGCCGTGCAGGGCCTTGGCTGCTTCGGGCAGGTCGCCGGCGGCCCGGGCGGCCCGCGCTTGCTCGGCCGCGCGCTCGAACGCCAAAAGATCGAGCTGGCCGTTCGAGACGGTCAGCAGATAGCCGGCGTCGGTCCAGGTCAAAATCTCAGACGGCTCCCGCGGCGCCCGATGGGGTTCGAGAAGCCGGCGTAGTGCGGAGACGTTCCGTTGCAGAAGGTTCACCGCACGGGCTGGCACCGCCGTCCCCCATACCGCATCTATCAGTTGCTCCCGGCTCACCGATTTGTTCGCATGCAGCAGCAGCACCGCCAACACCCTCCGCTGCTGCGCAGGTCCCAGAACCAATTCCGCCCCTTCCAGCCATACCCGCAGCGGACCGAGCACCTCGTACCGTAAGGCGTTCGATGCCAGCTGATCACTCATGACCGCCTCCATGCGCTGAGTAATCGTCAAGACCGTATTTGAGGCGCTCGGACGAGCAGCGGCGCTCTTGCCGACAGTTCAGTGCCGAGCCGCCGGGTAGACAGCGCGGACCTGCTGCAGCGCCCAACGCATGCGCGCACACCGCAGTTTGCGGGTATTCGCCGTAGGCGCCGGCGAGTACGGCGGCACAGCCGCGGGTGCCGCCCCGGTGGCGAATCGCCTGCCCAACAGCCGCAGCCAGCTCCTCCCAGCGCAGCTGAGAGCCCGTAGGCAAGTCGCTGCTGAAGAGCGCTTCCGCCCTCGCAACGGTCAAGAGATCGATGGTGGCTGTCACGGTGAGCTCCCTCGCCGAGGCCGAGCGTTGTGTCGGTCCAGCGGCGTGCATGGGGAGGGAACATCGTGGTTCGCAGCGGCACGGCACGTATTTCAGCAACGTCAGGCGGAGTGGCAGTACGTTGCCGTACGTACGCTGCGCTCCAGGCGTTCGCTACGCATGTCTGGTGGTGCCCGGTGCCGTCGTCATCGTCTCCTTGAGCGGTGTTGGTCGCTGTCAGGCGTGCGCGCTCACTGCTGGGGCAGCCCTGTGGGCGCGATCGGCAATAGCAACAAGTGGGCACTCGTCTCGATTGTCCCGGTCCCGGTCCGAATCTATGCTGGCCCTCAGGAACGCCTGAATGCCGCTCAGTTGGAGCGTCGGAGATGGTAGTGGTCGGGGGACCGAACAACCTCCCTGTACCGTTGACGACTTTCGTCGGCCGTCAGGAGGAAGTTGATGATGTCTGCGCCCGTTTGCAACAGACGCGATTGTTGACATTGACCGGCGCCGGCGGGGTTGGTAAGAGCCGCCTGGCCATAGAGGTGGCCACCAGCGTGCAGACCCGTTACCGGAATGGGGTGTGGGTCGTCGAATTGGCGGGCCTGACCGAGCCGCTGGTGGTGGCGCACTCCGTCGCGAGAGTCCTCAACGTGCCCGAGCAGGTCGGAAGAGCGCTGCCCACAGTCTTGGCGGAGCAGCTGCGCGAGGCCGACATGTTGCTCCTCCTGGACAGCTGCGAGCACCTCCTGGAACCGGTCGCTGAGCTTGCGCACCTGCTCTTGACGACCTGTGGCAATCTTCGTGTGCTAACGACGAGCCGGGAGCGCCTCGGGATCCCGGGAGAAGCACTCTGGCCGGTCTCAGGACTCAGCACTCCACCGGAGGTCGCCCCCGAGGCCAGCGTCACAAGCTTCGACGCGGTGCGTCTGTTTTTGGATCGGGCCGCGGCGGTCGATCCAGGATTTCAGCTCACGAACTCCAACACCGCAGGGGTGGCTGCGATCTGCCGGAGGCTGGATGGCCTGCCGCTGGCCATCGAGCTGGCCGCCGGACGAATCAACTCTCTGGGGGTCGAACAGATCAAACGGCGGCTGGAGGATCGGTTCCATCTCTTGGCGCTGGAGAGCCGGGACCCTCTACCGCACCATCGAACCCTGCGCAAAGCGGTCGATTGGAGTTACGGCCTGCTCGGCGAGCCGGAGCGCGCACTGTTCGAGCGACTCGCAGTGTTCACGGGTACCTTCACGTTGGAGGCCGTTGAGGCCATAATTGCCGCACGAGAGGGCAAGGTGATCCTCGGGGAACTGCTCTCGAAACTGGTCGACAAGTCGCTGGTGACGGTCACCTCAGTGGACGGCCCATGGCGGTACCGGCTGCTGGAGACTTTGCGGGCTTACGGACTTGACCGGCTGCACCGACGTGGCGTAATCGCCTCTCTCTCTGCACAGCATGCCGCGTACTTCCTGGGTCTGGCCGAACAGGCATGGGAACAGTTCCGAGGCCCGCACCAAACAGTGTGGCTGAACCGGCTTGAGGCCGAGCACGACGACCTCAGAGCGGCGCTCGAATGGCTTCTGACAGCGTCTGACGTCGATGGTGCAGTGCGGCTGGCCGGTGCCCTGGCTTCCTTCTGGGAACTGCACGGCCACTACACCGAGGGCCGGGTCTGGCTGGAGCGTGCCTTGGAGGCAGACTCCGATGCCTCAGCCAGCGAGCGGGTGCGGGCCCTGAACGGGCTGGCGCTCCTCGCCGTGATCCAAGGAGATGTCCACCGCGCGAGGCGTGCCTGCAGTCAGGCCGCGTCCCTGGCGCGACGAGGCGGTGATCTGCATGGACTGGCCTACGCTTTGAACTATGTCGGGTTCAGCGCTCTCCTGATCGGGGACACGGAGGGCGCGGTCGATACCCTGGGCGAGGCGCTCGATACGGCCGTGAAATCAGGGGATCCATGGGTGGAGGGCTATTCCCACATATTCCTGGCCACAGTGGAGTTCGCCCGCGGCGCCTTCGCACGGGCCAGCATCCACAGCAAAACAGCATCCGAGCTACTGCGCGAGGTGGGTGAGCCCAAGAGCATCGCCTGGGCCGCGCTCAGTCTCGGAGCCACCGCGTGGGGCCTGGGTGACATCAGCGATGCCCTCGCCTGTACAGGCGAGGCGCTACGCCGTTTCCGCGGTCTCAACGCTCGGTGGGGATTGGCCGAGGTATTCCAGATCACCGGTTTGCTGACAGGAGCCGACGGGCGCTGGGAGCAGGCTGCAGCCCTGTTTGGCGCCTCGGAGAAGGTCCGGGAAGAGTCCGGAGTAGCAGTGATCTCTTTTTTGAAGGAATGGCGAGCCGCCGCCATAGCTGAAGGCCGGGCAACGATCGGGCCCCAACACTTCGATGCAGCATGCGAACACGGTCGGCAGTGGTCACTCGATGCGGCCGTGTTGGCTGCCGCAGAAGAGCTCGGCGTGCCCGGGCCTCAATCGCCCTGCCCGCGCCCTGTGTCCTCCGTCGGCGACGGGCCGGCACCGGCACCGGAGCAAGCCACCTTGCGGAGGGAGGGTGAATACTGGGTCCTTACCCACCGTGATCAGGCCCTTCACCTGAAACACACAGTGGGACTGGGCTATTTGTCCCGGCTGCTCAAAGAGCCGGGCCGGGAGTTTCTTGCCCTCGACCTGGCCACTACTGGTACCGCCGGGCGACACACCGGGACACCGGTCACCCCAGTCGGCGCGGAATCTCTGCACTTCGGGCCCGGCGATGCCGGCGCGATCCTGGATGACCAGGCCAAGACTGCCTACCGTCGTCGGCTTCAGGAGCTGGCTGAAGAACTCGATGAGGCCCAACAGCACAACGACACCGGTCGATCCGAACGCGTCCGGGCTGAGGCCGATGCCATCACCGAGCAGCTTGCCGGCGCCGTCGGGCTCGGCGGCCGCGACCGCAAAGCCGCCTCCGACAGTGAGCGGGCCCGTCTGAACGTGACCAAGGCCCTGAAGTCAGCCGTGAAGCGGATCGCCAAACAAGAACCTGTACTTGGTCAACACCTGGAACGCAGCATACGGACAGGAACGTACTGCTGCTATGCCCCGGACCCCACCACCCGCATCGCCTGGCGCTGGTGAGCCTTCGTGCCCGATCATGCCCGCGCCCCTCCCTGCCGCTGGTCAGGGGCAGGACACAACCACATTACTTGCAGCTGTCGAGAGCGCAGCCAGCCGGCCCGGAAAGTCGTCACACCACGGCCCATCTTCGCCACCTCCATGTTCTGCCCCTGCCGGTGAGGCTGCGTGCGGCACCTCCGTACGGCTTTAGCGAGCCCACGACCGCCCAGTAGCGGGTGCGTGTCGTGTCTCCGGTGCCATTGGCTCGGTCAGCGCCCATGGCTCCGACGGGGTGGTTCGCCGTCAGGGCAGCCCCTTGTCATAGTTCCTGACCAGCGAGCGCTCAAGCTGGCACTCCCCGTTCTCAGCGCAGTTCGGTGAGCCCGTTTACTTCACTCCAGACACGAGCCAGTGAGCGGGCTATGGGATCGATGACCTTGAGATCGTTCCAGTACCACCAGTGCGCCAGCGGTGTCCATCCCACCCACCGAGGCGCTACAGACACCTCGCGATCGCTGGTGACCTGCTGCCTGTACGCGTCGGACAGCGGCCGCAGCGGGTAGGCCAACAGATCGTCAGGATCCTGAAAGTTGATCCACTCATGACTGACGCCTGGGTGGTGCTCACGCAACTTCGGCGGCGGCATCAGGAGAGGCGTTCCGAAGTCGGGAAGGGACATACACCACAGCGCCAGAGGGCTCCCCAGCGTGTAGAGCAGGGTCAGTGTCTCCCCGCGCTCCAACGGTGTCTGACGCATGCACTCGGTCACCGAGGGTGTGACAAGCGGTCGTCCGCCGTCCGTGTACTGAACTTGCAGGTCGTAGAAGTAATTGCTGGTGACCACGGTGCCCAGGCTGTGCGCGATGACGCACAGGGGTGCGGCGCCATCCGACGCGTCAGCCAGTTCACGCAGCGTCCGAGCAACGTAGCCGTGCACCTCGTCGTACAGGCTGCGGTCCCCGCGGGTGATCTGATAGGCGATGGCATCGCCTATGAAATGGGTCGCCCCCCATCGGAGCACGGCATAGTGCGGCCGGGGCACCCCCGGCAGGCGCCGCCACCCGACGGTAGCCAGGAGCGGCCAGATGGCCTCCGCCCCGCCGGCGTTGAGCCGGGTGGACCAGGAGTCGAGCAGACGAAGGAAACGGCGGGAGGGGGGACCGAAGCTGACCTCGTGCAGCTTGTCCTGGATATCCTGCAATGCCGGGGCCCAGTGCACCGGCCTAATGACCAGCGCGTCGTCGGCGTCGGTTCCCGTATGGCGGGTGAATGCCCGCTTGAGCAACCGGGTTGCCGTGTCGGCGAAGGATGCGTCGCTGGTTTCGACGCCATGGATGAATGTCACGGCTACGCGGCAGTGAGAGCTCACAGTGGCCTCCAGGGGAAGATGTCCGGGTGCGGACGTCCCGGAGTCGACCAGGAACGAGTGTTTCGCAGCGCGCTAGCGCGGTGGCCGGAAAGTGGCCGCGTCGCTTTCGCCCCTTTGGCTGGTGTGCCGGGATTTACTGTTGGCCCATGCGATCCGGTCACCGTCAGGGCACGACGGAGACGTGGTTTGCTTCACCCTGCTCCCGGAGATCACTCCACATCGTCGGTGCGGCCCTCGAGGATCGCGGTAGCGGATCGGTTGGCGAACGCCGCTATCGTCAAAGCAGGGTTCGCGCCGATGGGTCCGGGCATCGCGGCACCGTCAACTACGAAGAGCCCAGGGTGGCCGAATACCTGGCCATATGAATCTATGACGCCTTCGGCAGGTGAGCGCCCCATCGGCGCCCCACCAAGGGGATGCACCGTCACGATGCGGTCGAGCCAGGACGCGGGGTTCGGGCGGAATTCTCCCTTCAATTCCTTGGCGAGCTGCCTCATCGTGTTGTCGACTCGATCGAAGTAAATGCGTGATGTCTCTGGCGTCCAGTCAATATCCAGCAGGCGCCCACGTAACCGCATGATGCCGTCCGGGATGTCTCGTCCCATGCCCAGCAAAGGGGTGACCCCCGCCGAGCTGCTGCCAGACCCCAGGAGCCGGGATACTCTCGCCCCTATCTGCGTCTTCGGACTGGGCGTCAACCGGGTCAGGACGAACGCGTACACCGCCTGGAGCACGCGCGAGGCGACACCAGGGATATCGGAGGCCTCGACCAGCCAGTCCACGAAGCCTGGGTATCCTGCGTCCTCCACGTAATAGCCGCGGCCACTGCCACCGTCCAAGGTGTCCGGAACGCGTATGGCGCTGGTGATAACGGGCGCGGCGGAGCTGCCCAGATCCCGCACCCGCCCCTCCGCCTCCTGCGCATCGAAGACAAGGCCGAGCAGATCTCCGTTGCCAGAAAAGCGGTGTCCGAGCAGGGGACTCAGTCCGGCCAAAGCATCCTTATTGCGCAGCAGTAGATACGTCGTGCCGAAGGTTCCTGCGGCCAAGACGAGCCGGTCACAGGTCAGCGTCGTCGGGCGCAGCGAAGCGGTGTCGACCGGCTGCCCCTCATGCTTCGCCAGGTGGGTAACGTAGCGGACCTGCCAACCGCTTCCCGTCGGCTCGAATGACCGGACCTCGCGCCCGTCACGGATGTCGACGCCGTGATGGTCAGCCGCCGATAGGTAGGTGTGGTCGAGCGTGTTCTTACTGCCGCTCTGGCATCCGATGTCGCACTCACCGCAGAGCCTGCAAGTGGTGCGTTGAAGACCGTGGATGTTGCCATAGGACGGTTCCGGGATCACCAGGTCCGGCGCGGTACGGCCGGACGCCGCGAACGTCACGGCCAGCGGTGGAAGCTCCCACTCCAAGCCGAGGCGCTTCGCCGCATCCCGCATCGCTGCGGCCCTGCCCACCGCATACCCGGGGGTCTCGAACGGATACCGCTCGGCACGGAGCATCCGCTCGACCTCATCGTAGTGTGGCTCGAGGTCGGCACGGGTCACCGGCCACATCTGATACCCTTCGACGCCGGGCGGGTCGAGGACGAACCACTTCTCATCCATACGCAACAGCACATTCGCATAAATGAGTGATCCGCCGCCCAATCCACTCGCGACGATTCCTGAAAATCCGCGAAAAGACCAGACGTCGAAGAGCCCCAGCAGCCCTTCACTCGGGTCCCAGAATGCTCTGCTCAACTCACGCGGGGTCCGAGCAAACGATCCGGGCGGGTAGCGTCGGCCGCGTTCCAGGACGACAACCCGCTGTCCTCCTTGAGCAAGGTTATAAGCGGTGACCGATCCACCAAAACCGGAACCCACAACCACCGTGTCAACGTGCTCTGCGTCCGCCTCCGCCATCACATTCCCCTAGCTTCATACAGGGATAGGCGCCATGACTGTTGAGGTGTGCACTTCGCCTGCATGGCCAGGTATCCAGCAGAACCAACCTTCCGGCATCGATTGCCGGGACCAGCGTGATGGCGTTCCCGGGGAGAGTCAAGGAATGGAGCGCAACCAATCTACACTGGTTGCAACAGCATGGTTCTTGTGGACGCAAGGCCGAAATGTGTCCGAGCTTCTTCACTAATGCCTTAAAACGGTGCGCCGCATACTCGGCCATCTCGTTCCTGTATTCCACCGTCAGCGCTAGGTCGGACCGCGCCAGGGCTTCCGATACAGCCCCCGTCCTCTGCACGTGTCTCAAACCAGTCGATGCTGCCTGCGCCTCTCGCCTCCCGATAACTCACCCTTGTCATGTGAAGCCGCGGCCGACTGCAGGACGGAGAAACTACCGCCTCTCGCGATACATTAATGTGGCTACGCGCGGGGTGGGTATGTCTGGCACGATCACCTCTCTCATTGTTGCCACCCTGGAGGCCTGTGCCACATTGACGTCCTCGTTCTTCTCAGCAACCGTGGATGCGGACCGCGCCCCCAGGAACTGCAACATACTGAACGGGCACGTTGCGCCGAACAAAAGCGCCGAGAGGCAGCGCAGGAGGAAACAACTACTCGGCGCACCGTATCTAGCTGAACGCCAACAAGCAGATCCGTCAGCCATGCTGGATCATTCCTACGCCCTGAAGGCCGGCTCGCCATGTGAGGCCCAATTCGCAAAGGTGGAAACGGGTCGCCGCACCCAAAGTGACGCACGCACGGAAACCCAAATGATCGTTAGCGGTGCGGCCTCGATGCCGGGGACAAGGCCAATGCGTCCCTCACCATGCCTTACCAAAAAGGCGGCACACGATGAGCACACGTCGACCTCATGCCCCTGGAACACCGTCCTGGCCACACTGCGCGTACGGCGCAGACGCTGCTACCGATCCCGTTGGCTGCCGCGGCATCCGCGTCCCCGGCCGCAGCACATGCCTCGCCCACTTGGCCCAGACCGACCGGGCCGCCTACCTGGACAGCTTGTCCCCCGGCACCGACATCGACCACCGCGGAACCGCCTTCACCGAGCCCCTTCTCAACTCTCTCCTCAACGCACTGCGCGACCCCTCCACCGGGCATCCCCGCTTTGGGTTCGCGCGGTTCGGATCGGCGACCTTCCGAGGGGACGCCTGGTTCCAGTCAGCGATCTTCCAGGGTTTCGCCGGCTTCGGGTCGGCAACCTTCCAAGGCGTAGCCCGGTTCGAGTCAGCAACCTTCCGCGCCGGTGTCTGGTTCGGGGCGGCGACGTTTCGGCAGATGGCCTGGTTCCAGTCGGCAACCTTCGAGAGCATCGCCGGATTTGGATCGGCAATCTTCCAGAAAGCAGCGCGGTTTGAATCAGCGACCTTCCTGGACGAGGCCGGCTTCCAGTCGACGACCTTCCAGCGCGATGCTCGGTATGAGTCTGTGACCTTTCACAACGGCGTCTGGTTCAGGGCGGCAAAATTCCAGCATGCGGCCCGTTTCGGGGCGGCGACCTTCGAGCGCGACGCCGGATTCGAGTCGGCGGTCATTCACCGGGACGCCCGGTTCGAACAGTCGATTTTCCAGCGGTCAGTCAGCCTTGGGCCGTTGATGTGCGCCGGGAAGGTGCTGTTGTCCGAGGCAGTGTTCAGTGGCCCGGCCCTCCTCTCGTTCGCTGCACGTCACCTGGTGTGTTGGCGAACCCGCTGGTCTTCGACGGCCGAGCTGCGTCTGCGCTATGCCACTGTGGACTTCGCCCACGCGGTCTTCGAACACCCCCTCACGATCGCTGAGAAGGCCGCCCCCTTCGTACTCCCGCCTGGCCAACCGGTGGATGAACAGGTTCTTGCCGATGCCTCCGCCACGGTCCGGGTGGTCTCGCTGCGTGGCGTGGACGCGGCCCACCTGGTCCTCGCTGATGTCGACCTATCGGAATGTCTATTCACCGGGACCGTGCATCTGGACCAGTTGCGGCTGGAGGGAACCTGCTCCTTCGGTATGGTCCCGCCCCGCACACATTGGCGACGCTGGCACCCCGTGCGGTTCACCCAACGCCGAACCCTGGCCGAAGAACACCACTGGCGCGCGAGCCAGCCGACAGCAGTCCCTGGCTGGGATACAGCGGTGCTCGGCGCCGGGCACACCGGGCCAGCTCAGTTGGCGCCGGTGTACCGGGCCTTGCGCAAGTCCCTGGAGGACACCAAGAACGAGCCGGGCGCGGCGGACTTCTACTACGGCGAGATGGAGATGCGCCGCCACGATCGAACCGGCACCACCCGCACTGAACGCGGACTGCTGCACGGCTACTGGTTACTGTCTGGCTATGGCCTGCGCGCATCCCGGGCGCTGGGCTGGCTCCTTGCCGCCATGCTCGTCACCGTCGTGTTGCTGATGGGCTTCGGCCTCCCCCGGGACTCCCCTAAGCAGCGAGCCACCGGGTCAGTACCCTCCAGCGGAGGCAACGTCACCTTCGTCATAGAGAAGGATATTGCACAGAATCCCAGCGAAGACAGGATCACCCGCCACCGCTTCGAGAAGGCCCTGAACGTCACTCTCAACTCGGTGGTGTTCCGCGCCAGCGGACAGGACTTGACCACCGCCGGCACCTATATCGAGATGATCTCCCGCCTCCTCGAACCCACCCTCCTGGCTCTCGCGGTTTTCGCCGTCCGCGGACGCATCAAACGCTGACCACCCGCCACCGGATGGTCAGCGACCTCAACGCCTGGCCTCTTAGCACCGCAGCGATCCCACCGAGGACAGAGCAGTGAGATCAGGTCGGTGCTGACCTTGAGCGCTCGGCAAACTCGTGGGTGCCGGGGATGCCGCGAGTCACGCCCTGCTGCGCCACGGCGCTGAGCTGCTACAGGCCCCACAAGCATCTGTCTGTACCCGCCCAGCAAGCCAAGCGTTAGATCACTTCAGGCATGAACTTCAGCTGGGCTCGTGGTCTTGCGCTGGGCAAACACGGAAGCCGCAGCGTAAAGACGGCCTCTCACGAGCTACCGCTGCTCCCTGTCTTGCCGCCGTGCGGACCAGGGGCGACCTGGCTGCCCTGTCACCCCTGACGGACATGGACGATCGCGACCAGCCTCTGATGCGGCAGCTGTCAGGAATCACCCGACTTGGGCGCGCCGATTCTGAGTGCCAGTAGCACTATCACGGCCGACCAAACGAAAAAAGTCGATGCAGGATCGCGCCAGCCATACTACGGACTCGCTGCCACTGCTTTTTATTTATTTCAACTTCTTCTGCACCGAAGTTGCCGGACCGAAGCTTCTCTGCTCGGTCCGTTATGTAAGACACAGGGTTGGCTTTGAACTCACCTATGCGCGGATCCAACTTGAATGCATCTAAAGCGCGGCCTGACGAGATTTCCACTGGTGTTCCCATGACAGACTCCCCCCTGCAACTCTGATGACCTTCCTCATCCTTCTCAGAAGTGGACACGAGCCCCACCCCCACTGAAGGGGAAAAGATGACCTTGCTGGATTCTCTTTGCGTGCATGCCCCATCCCGACCTGACCGCCAACAGGCGGTTTGACACGATTGGCCACCCAAAACTGCAGGCAGCGCACATCGAGGTGATGCGGCAGCCTATCCCGGTCATCCCCTACTGCGCTTAGCAGTAAACACATACTAGTCCATTAGCGCCGCGCTTTGTGTATTATCTGTGACAGCATGACTAAAATCAGGGAAGCGCGTCAGGGGGCTCCGTGGGCTGGGGTGCGATCGGCGCGGCCGCACTGGCCGTTTCGTCCTATGTGGCGCAGATGGTCATCGGGCTGGACATGCCTGCATGGTTGTACACAACGATCACCATCATCGGTGCCGTAAGCGTGATTGCCGCAGTACTGTTAACCAAACGACAGGTCACCACAGCGCGTCAAGCAGCCGCGGCTGCCACCCGGAACCAGCGGAAGGCATACGAGGATGTTTTGGTGCCGATCGTGGCGCTGCTCGACGATATCGTCAGTTCCACCGGCAGCGAGCGAGCGCGACTCAAGCAGCAAATGAAGTTGTCCATCGTCACATTGGTAGCTCAACTGGTTGGGAACCACGATACGCGCGCTTGCCTTTTGGAGGAGGTGCGGGACGCAACGGGCCGGCGAGAACTCCAGTGCAAGAATCACTTATGGAGCGGACGCGGCGAACCGCCCACCGAAACGTTCAGCGCGGACGACGAGCGCGGGAGGAAGTTACTGGAGCTCTACGACAAAGGGCAGGATATCTTCATTCGAGATGTCGATGAACTCTCGGAGAGCTTGAGGCCCGATGGTGAGAAGTACAAAACCTACATCAATGCATCTGTGAAGGTGCGAGACAGATCGCTAGGTGTACTTACTGTAGACAGTTTGAACCGCGGCGACCTCAACCAGGATGATGTGAGCATCGTTGCCGTCCTCGCACGCCTCTTAGGCGTTGCACTGGCCGTTGGCCGCTGAGCGAGAATCAGTACAGTGCTCCCACGCGATCACTTCCAGCGTCCGACAATGGTAAACGCCCAACCGCCCGCGCCATCCGGGCTCGCTTCAGCCTGAGCTCCTGTTGCCTGCCGAGAGACGAGGCCGTCTTGCTCGGACCACCCGGCGCCCAGCCGCGGCCGCAGACCGCTGTGCCCGGTCAGCGGGCTTATGAGGCCCGGGCACTCCCGGCGGCTGGCATGTCAGCGGCCCACAGCAGCAGGACAGGTCCCCGGTGCGTGACCAGGTATGTACGCACAGGCCCAGGTCGGGTCGGCCTGTCACGGGCGCTCCCGGTCTGCTCTCCCCGCCCCATGCCTCCACCAAAGGAGCAGCAGCCGTTGCTCAGCCTCCGCGGCGCCCTCGTACCGCCATACCGCGATCCCCGTCAAGTCAAGGGCGCACAGGCTACTCCTGCCCGCGCAGTGCCCCAGACGGACACCGATCCTCACGTCATGAGAATGCCCAAGACACGCTCCTGTCACTGAGCCCTATGGCGTAGCCACAACACCGTCTCATCACGAGCCGGTACGGGCCATGCCTATCCGCCTCTCGCGGAGATCGAACCGGCGCCTGGCACTCGCCCTGCCACGAACCGCGGGCTTTGGCGCGCAGCGCGGCCGAAGCCCGCGGTTCGTCGAGCATCCGGTTAGTAGTCAGCAAGCCCGGGCGTAGGTGTGGGCGGCGCCGTTGCTGCGGTAGCGCTCGACCCGGTTCCAGGCCGCCACCCACTGCTGAAGGTCTGTTCGGCGGTGCACTCCGCAGGCTGCAACGAAGTGTTTAAGGAGCTCTCTGGTGCAACTCCGCGTCCCGTTCAGCACGCCGCCCAGGGTGCTGTGGGGCAGGAAGCTGCCGCCGCCCCCCGGGACCGCCGCCCTGACCTCGAGGATGCGCAGCGACGGCTGCCCCACGGAGAGCCGCAGCTCCCGCATGGCCTGGAGAAGTTCGGCGGGTTCGGTGATATAAGGCAGGGCCGGCACCACCCGGACAGGTGGCGGGGCGGTGACATGAGGGCCCCGCAGTTTGGCCCGAGCCGCCCTGCCCCAGAGCCGCTTCGCAGGGCCTACGGTGCCACCGCAAGACCTGACGTAGGCATGGACGGTCGGCCACGCCGGGAGGGAGCGGCCCTTGTCCGCGCGAAAGAGGGTGCCGATGGAGACAGGCAGGCCCATCTCGACGGAGGCATGCGCCATCTGGCTGTAGGTGAGGCCGGAGCGTTGGCGAAGCAGTGTGAGCCACTCCGCCAGCTCTCCTAGGGCCTGTTCAGCCGGGGCGCCCTTGGTGCACCCCATCACCGGGCCCCTACCGGGAACGATGGTGGGGGAACGTCTGGATGAGTCGGCGCACCAGCTCGATGCCGAGCAGGCCACCGGCCCCCAGGGTGAGTGCGACGCTCTCGGCCGGCATTCCGAACAGGGTGAGGCCGGTGAAGAGCGTCAGAACGACGACTACGACGATCGCGGGCGCAGTGGGCAGGGAACGATCGGGGCCTGATAGCCCTTCGATGCAGAAAGAAGCCTGAGGTGCGTTCTTCACGGTGGTTCCTTCCGGCTCGTTGCCACTCGACACGGCATCGCGGCGATCTCCCAGCTTTGCCGAGCAGGGAAATCCGACACCTCCTACAGAAGACTTCCGGTCGATCGTGGCCGAGTCCAGCCGATAGGGCGCGGTCGTTCCATCTTGTCCCAGAACCAGTTGAAACGACGCGCCTGTCGTCAT
This sequence comes from Streptomyces purpurogeneiscleroticus, assembly GCF_020024005.1. Lineage (NCBI taxonomy): Bacteria > Bacillati > Actinomycetota > Actinomycetes > Kitasatosporales > Streptomycetaceae > Streptomyces > Streptomyces purpurogeneiscleroticus. The sequence continues at coordinate 12,281 of NZ_NHSG01000425.1, read as the reverse complement.
CGCAGCTCACCACTGCTCTGAATCCCGGTCAGTCTCCTGCCAGCCACGCGCCCCTCAGCTCTGTCCCACATACGCCCCCTGCTCAGGGTTGCGGTCCACCTCCGTTCCGCTCATGCTCGTGCCATCGCCTATATCCATAGCGAAGAGGAGTGCGATGTAGGGACGTCGCGTGGGATACCTCGGTTGCCGAGGACAACCGCACCTTGGCCCGGGCTGGGCCGGGGGTGGGTTTGTTGCTCTCGGGAGGGTGAGGAGTGCCCGGTTGCGTGTCCCGCCATGGCTGTCATGGGCACCTCATCGTTGTCTCCGTCACGGTCGCCCTGGCCGTTGCCACTCGACACAAACAGGGATGGGCCGGCCTGTTGCCGCGGGACCGGCCAACTGGATCGGGGCGAACGCCCCGATGTTCGCACCGCACAGAGGCGCCCGCAGCATGCACGCTGCGGGCGCCTCTGTGCGAATACCGCGCGGGCAGCGCGGGCGGCGGCCGACGCCGTGCTCCGCGCGGCCAGCACAGCGGCATCGGGAAGCACCTTCCGGGCCGTGGAGCTGATGGCCGTCGAGCCGCCCCAGGGCGAGCCGTGGATCACCGTGCCGAAGCTGGAGCTTCTGGAGGAGCCCACCGGACTGCAGGCGCTGAAGGACGAGGTCGTACGCCGCTGCGGCGTCCTGAACCTTGCTGGACGTGCTGAAGAACGTCGACTTCCTGACCGGCTTCACCAACGAGTTCACCTCGGTCGCCGCCTACGACCGCATTGACTGCGCCACCTGCAGCACCGCCTGCTGCTGACGCTGTTCGTTCTGGGGACGAACACGGCATCCGCGCTATCGTGGCAACCTGCGAGCACGGCGTGAGCGAGGCCGCACTGCGGCACGTGTGACGGCGCTCCATCACCGTGGGCGCCGCCGTGACGAAATCGGTGAACGCCACCCTGCACCGCCCGGGATGCCGCTTGGTGGAGGCAGGGCACTGCGTGCGCGTCGGACTCGAAGAACTGCACCTACTCCCAGCTCAAGTCCTGTTCCTCCTCCAAGGTCGCGGCGACGATGGGAGCCGCAGAGTCCTCACCCTCGCCGAGAGTCCGTTGCGGCCAGCTAGCTCACGTCCGGGAGAGGAAGGATTCCTTGTCCCGTCGGCAGGGGCGGGGACGGCGCGGCGGCCGGGCTACCGTACAGAACCTCGATCCGTTGCCCGGGGCGGGCCTGCGCGGCGATGCGCCGACGCTCTTTTTCGGAGGCGACGCACACCATGAGCGCGGCGAGGCGGTCGCGGACGGCGGTGATTCTGCTGGCCACGGGGCAGACGACGCCGTAGCGGGTCAGCCCGAGGTACACCGGGACACCCATGACGAGCTCCGGCGCGCTCTCATCGGGCAGGAAGGGATCCTTGCCAGTTTCCCGGCGGACGAAATGGAAGACCGGTTCCTCCAATGCGGCCTGCCGTTCCAAGAGCTCGTGAATGGCGGCCTGGTGCCTTCCCAGAGCGCGGGCTCGCTTCCGCTCCTCCTGCCGTCGGCGCTCCTGCTCCTGCTCCTGCTCCTGCTCCTGCTCCTGCTCCTGCTTCCAACGGGCCATACGTTCCTTAAAGCTCTCTTCCATGAAGCGGCGCTGGTCGGCCGCCCGGCGTGCGCCGGCCCCACCGGTCAACTTTCCGGACTCGGCGTGGACCTGGCTGAATGTCGCGTAGGCCGAGTCCCGGTAAGTCAGTGCATATCCCTGACCTACCTGGCTTGGCCTACGCGCGGCAGGGCCCTTTTCCACAGATCATCGACCACCACCGCCGAGCCCTGGGCACCTACGGCGCCGACCCACGGCTGGCAGCACCATGCTTCGGACTTGGCCACCGCTCTGTTTCGCTACCTGGACATCGGAGGGCGCTACACCATCCGCGCTGACCATCCATACTTATGCCTGCGACGCTGCCCGCCATATCAACAACCACAGCTTGCATCGAGTTTGGGCTGAGTACGCGACCGAAGAACCAGCCGCTATTCAGGCGGGAAGAATCAGCTCCCAGGTATCCACTGCGTGGTCGAGGGACATGCCGTGCCGTTCGTACAACGCGAGTGCACCGCTACTGTTGTCCGTATCCACCCCAAGGCCGATCCGCTGACGGCCCAGCGCAGCGTAGTGTCCGAAGGCGTGGCGTAGAAGGTAACTCCCCAGGCCGTGCCCTCTGGCTCGGGCCAAGACGCCGAGATTGCCGATCCAGGCCATCGAGGCGCGGTGGTTGTCGCTGCGCAGTACCCCGACGCCTCCGACGCCGTCGAGGTGTGCGATCCACATCAGTGACCAGTCAGCGTGCTCGGCGTCGATGTCCACCCACCACTGCTCGTACGTGCGCGGCTGGAAGTCGAAGTGGCCGGTGAAGGACTCCTGCAACAGGGCGTGGGCGCGCCGACGGTCCGGCTCGGTCAGGCAGGGACGCAGTGTCACCCCCTGGGGCGGTGTCGGGCTGCGGTCAGCTGTGCGGGAGAGCTGGCGGGTCATCACGTTGTAGCGGCGGACTGGGCGCCAGCCTCGTCCGCGCAGCGCGTGCAGGTCCGTGGTGGGTGCGATGTTGAGGTGCAGGTGCACCACCGCTTGTGACGCCCCGTTGGCAGCTGCTCGCTGCGCAGCCCGAGCCTCCATCAGCTCGAAGAGGTGCAGAGCGCCTGGCAGCTGGTCCGGCAATACGTAGTGGTCAATGTCGATCCGCTCACCGCCGGACTCGTCCCACAGCAGGCCGTATCCGACCAAGCGACCGCCTTCGAACAGCAGCCAAGAGTCGCGCGCCATGTCCACCTCGGGCCGCTTCCAGTCCGCTTGAATCTCGGCGAGTTCGGTGTCCGCGCGGCCGATCTCCAGCAGGTCGATCTCGTTGAGCAGTGCGCACACTGCCACCGCATCATCACACCGTGCTGGGCGTACAGCCATGCCCGGGGGCAGGCCAGTGAGCCTAGTCATGACTCCACTGTCCGGCGCCGAGAGACCGGCCTGCAACAGACTTTCCCAGGACCCAGCACCGGGCGACCCGGGGGCGAGGAGTTGGCTGTCGAGCCGAGAACAAAGGTCCCCCGGGCTCTCCTCAAAGGCGTCCCGTAATCAAGTGTTGCTGGCGTTGCCAGCTTGGGCTACTGCGTCGGCTGCCTGTGGATACGCAGCCCTCGACTCGGTCGAGGGCCTGTTCCTGACCATGTGGATCGCGGTGGCGGGCAGGTCATTCCACTCGCTGTCTGCAAGCGGGAAGCTGCGCACATGAATCCTGTCTTCACGAGTCTGGTTGCGGTGGTCGGCACCCTGGCTGGTTCCACTCTCACCTTCCTGTTCCAGCGACATATCGCTCGACAGGGCGAGTTGTTCGCGCGCAGCCAGCAGTTGTGGCATGAGAAGACTGCTGCCTACAGCGCGCTTGCCGCCACCCTCACGGACTTTCGGAGAAGCCAGAACGACCGCTGGCATTCGAGACAGGAAGATCCTGCCAGTGCCGATTTCGCCAGAGCACGCGAAGAGTCATACCAGCGTCGAGCCGACGCTACCGCGTCTCTCTGCCGGGTGCGTCTTGTCTGCGGTGACTCAACCCTGAGCCAGCTAGCTCAAGATGCCCTCGACGCCGCAACCGATGTCCACCTGGCGGCGAGTGAGCAAGACCGCGCAGAGCGTGGCCAGGCCGCCCGCCTGGCTCTCGACAGGTTCCTGGCCCAGGCAGCATCGCAGATCCTCTGACCACCCGCTGCGCGAGCCTGGACGCGAAAGGATACGAAGGGTACCGGTGACCACGGCCGAGGACAGACACAGCCCACGCTTCGACCACCACTACCGACGGCTCTGCGAAGCTGACCAGCCTCCGCTCTAGTTGAGCAGGCCCTCGCGTTAGCTCCTCAAAATACAGAATCTACTGCCAGGGCGGTAAGCCCCCGAAGGCAGGCACAGCCCATCCCTACGGCGAAGAGATCACATGCCCGCCACTGCGCTCAACAAACTGAGCAACCCGCAGACCACCGGCCTCATTTCTGCCCATCCTCACCGAGCCACGACAACGACGTACATGGTGCTCACCGGCTTTCCTTCACCGCATCCGCTCTCGCCCTCATTGTCACCAGTGCACCGGATCAGCCTGCCGCCGGCTCGTTGCCCTGGTCGAACCTCGGGACGTCGGCCACTTCGAGGTCACTGCGGGGACGGAGCAGCCGGAGGGGGTGTCGCCAGCGGCCAGCACCTTCCAGCGCGGCAAGCGCGATGGGGCTGAACAAGATCATCGGATAACTGATCAGACCTGCTGTCGTTCTCCTTCCTACCGGGAGGAACCGACATGCCGCCACACGTCCACCACACCGCCGCGTTCGTCGTCAGCCAGCAGTCGGCTCGTTGCCCTGACCGAACCGCGCGACGTCAGCCGGGCCAAGATGCCCCCGCGGGGACGGAGCAACCGGAGGGGGGCCGGCACGTGGGCGTTCCGTCGACTGTCGGCTATGCGTTGTCGTCGGTTGTTGTTCCGCTTGTCGAGGACAGCAGTCTGCTGTCCTATGACGCTCCGGCAGGTTTGGGGTTCTGGCTCGCTTTTCGTGAAGCGCGCACGCTGAGTGACGACTGGTACTCGGATCGGCCTTCGGGAGCTTGCCTGGACAGGACCGGTGTCGGTCTTGGTGTGTCCGGCAGTCGGCGTCGTGGAAGAGGCGTTGCTCCGGTTGGAGGAGATGCTGCGCCGCCCGGTCGCGTGCGGCGCGAAACCTGTCGCATATCGGGGGGAAGCAGCCGCTCCGGGCAAAAGGGAAAGTACGCTCGCCGCACCCGAAGAGCGCGCCCGCACCGGATCACGGGGTGCCTCATTTTCCGGATGCGACGAGAGGCGGCCGATGAAAGCTCTCAAGGGACCCACGGACCACGTCGTGGTGGTCGGGGCCGGACTCGCCGGCCTGTCCGCGGCGCTGCACCTGCTCGGCGCGGGCCGGCGGGTGACCGTCGTCGAACGCCACGCGCTGCCCGGCGGCCGGGCCGGGCGCATCGACCGCGGCGGCTACCGCATCGACACCGGACCGACCGTTTTGACCATGCCCGACCTCGCCGACGAGGCTTTCGCCGCGGTCGGCGAGTCGCTGCGCGATCGCGTCGACCTCGTCCCGCTGCACCCCGCCTACCACGCGCGGTTCGCCGACGGCAGCCGGCTCGATGTGCACACCCGGGCCGATGCCATGGAGGCAGAGGTCGAGCGGTTCGCCGGGGCCGGCGAAGCGGCCGGCTACCGGCGGCTGCGCCGCTGGCTGGAACGCGTTTACGCGGCCCAGATGCGCCGCTTCATCGACGCCAACTTCGACTCGCCCCTGGAGCTCCTCACCCCCGACCTGGCCCGGCTCGCCGCGCTCGGCGGCTTCGGCCGCCTCGACGCCCGCATCGGGCGGTTCCTCACCGACGAGCGGCTGCGCCGGGTCTTCACCTTCCAGGCCCTGTACGCCGGGGTGCCGCCCGCCCGGGCCCTCGCCGCCTACGCCGTCATCACCTATATGGACACCGTGGCCGGCGTGTACTTCCCGCGCGGCGGGATGCACGCCCTGCCGCAGGCCATGGCCGACGCGGCCGCCGACGCCGGTGCGGAGTTCCGCTACGGATGCGACGTCACCGGCCTGGAGCGGTCCGGCGACCGCGTACGGGCCGTGGTCACCGCGCAAGGCCGCATCCCCTGCGACGCCGTCGTGCTCACCCCCGACCTGCCCGTCGCCTACCGCCTGCTCGGCCACCGCCCGCGCCGCCCCCTGCCACTGCGCCACTCCCCCTCCGCCGTCGTCCTGCACGCCGGCACCGACCGCACCTGGCCGGGCCTCGGTCACCACACTCTCTCCTTCGGCGCCGCATGGCGGACCACCTTCCAGGAACTGACGCGGACCGGGAGCCTGATGAGCGACCCCTCCCTGCTCATCACCCGGCCCACCGCCACCGACCCCTCGCTCGCACCCCCAGGGCGCCACCTGCACTACATCCTCGCGCCCTGCCCGAACACCGCACTCGGTCCCGACGCGCACGCCTGGCGCGACCTCGCGCCCCGGTACCGCGACGCCCTCCTGCGCGAGCTGGAGCGGCGCGGGCTCCCGGGGCTGGGCGCCGCCATCGAGGAGGAGTGCCTGGTCACCCCGGCGGACTGGAGCGCCGAAGGGCACGCGGCGGGCACCCCCTTCTCCGTCGCCCACACCTTCGCCCAGACCGGCCCGTTCCGGCCGCGCAACCTCGTCCGCGGCACCGAGAACGCCGTACTGGCCGGCTGCGGCACCACCCCGGGCGTCGGCGTGCCCACCGTCCTGCTCTCCGGGAAGCTCGCCGCCGCCCGCGTCACCGGACTCCCTCCCCGGCGCCCCGCCACCGGCCGGGGCGGGGACGTGGGCCCGGCCGAGCGCCCCGCCACGAAGGAGAGCACGGCATGAAGGAGAGCACGGCATGACCGACCGCGAACTGGACGCGGCGGGCATCACCGACCCCGCCCTGCGCGCCGCCTACACCCGCTGCCGCGCGCTCAACGCCCGGCACGGCAAGACCTACTTCCTCGCCACCCGGCTGCTGCCGCCGGAGCACCGGCCCGCCGTGCACGCCCTGTACGGCTTCGCCCGCTGGGCCGACGACATCGTCGACCACCTGGACGACCGGGCCACCACCGAGGACCGCCGGCACGCCCTGGACCTGCTGCAGCGACGCCTGGAGAGCGGACTGCGGCACGGCGACAGCCCCGAGCCGGTGGTACGCGCGCTCGCCCACACCGCCGCCCGCTACGGCATCGACCACCGCCACTTCACCGACTTCATGGCCTCCATGCGGTCCGACCTGACCGTCACCGACTACCCGACCCTGGCGGACCTGCACCGCTACATGCACGGCTCGGCCGCGGTGATCGGCCTGCAGATGCTGCCCGTACTCGGCACGGTCGTCCCGCGCGAGACGGCCGAACCGCACGCCGCGGCCCTGGGCATCGCCTTCCAGCTCACCAACTTCCTGCGCGACGTCGGCGAGGACCTCGACCGCGGCCGCGTCTACCTCCCGGCCGACCTGCTCGCCGCGCACGGCGTGGATCGCGAACTGCTCCTGTGGAGCCGGGCCACCGGCCGCCGCGACCCGCGCATCACCGAGGCCCTGCACGCCGCGGCAGGACTGACCCGCGGCGTCTACCGGCAGGCCGCACCCGGCCTGCCCATGCTCGCTCCGGTCTCCCGGCCGTGCATCCGTACGGCCTTCGTCCTCTACGGTGGCATCCTCGACGCCGTGCGGGAGGACGGGTACGCCGTCGTGCACCGCCGCGCGGTGGTGCCGCGCCGGCGCCGCGCGGCCGTCGCGCTGCAGGGCCTGGCCCAGGTGACCGCCGCCCGTGCGCGCGCCGCCCACGACCGGCACGGGCCGCCCGTCCCGCCCGGCGTGGCCCGCTACCCGCAGCAGAAGGTGACCCGATGACCGCCGACACCGGTGACCCGTTCGGCAAGCGCGGCCGCTTCCCCCTGCGCCTGCGCCGGAATCCCCTCCCCTGGGAGCGGCAGCGCCCCACCTGGCAGGAGGCCAAACCGGGCCTGATCGCCGACGCCTTGAAGCGGGCACTCGCCCGGCCGTCGGGCAACTGGTACGTCATCGGCGCGGCCCGCGACATCCGCCCCGGCCGCCCCTTGGGCCGGACCGTCGCCGGCACCGAGATCGTGCTCTGGCGGGACGCGCAGGGCCGGCTCCGGGCGGGCCCCGGCGCCTGCCCGCACCTCGGGGCGCCCCTGAAGGACAGCCCAGTGCGCTGCGGCACCCTGATCTGCCACTGGCACGGACTCGCCCTGGACGGCGAGCCGTTCGCCGGCTGGCAGCCCTTCCCGGCCTACGACGACGGAGTACTGGCCTGGGTACGGCTGGACCACGCCGGAGGAGAGAAGCCGGGCGAACGGCCGGTCCTCCCGGTGCGGCCCGACCCCGCGACGGCCGTCGCAGCGGTCTACACGGGCGTCGGCACCTGCGAGCCGGACGACGTGGTCGCCAACCGGCTCGACCCCTGGCACGGCGCGTGGTTCCACCCGTACTCCTTCGTCGACCTCACCGTCGTCGGCACCCCCGAGGGCGAGGGCGAAGGCGAAGGCGAGGGCGAGGGCGCGGACGAGCGGGACGGCTTCGCCGTGGACGTGTCCTTCAAGGTCGCCGGGCGCGCCGTGGTGCCGGTCCGCGCGGTCTTCACCGCCCCCGAACCCCGCACGGTCGTCATGCACATCACGGAAGGCGAGGGCCAGGGCTCGGTGGTCGAAACGCACGCCACGCCGCTCGGCACGGATGCCCGCGGCCGGCCGCGCACCGCCGTCGTCGAAGCCGTCCTCGCCGCCTCCGACCGCCCCGGCTTCGCCGTCGCCCGCGCCACCGCCCCGCTGCTCCGCCCCCTGATGCGCGCCGCCGCCGCCCGCCTCTGGCGCGACGATCTGGCCTATGCCGAACGCCGCTGGGCCCTGCGCAGCACGGGGCGCTTCCCGGGCTGAGGTCGGCTCCCCCCGGGGGCTGCGCACCCGTCCTTCCTCGGCGCGCGGCCCGTGCCGGGGACCGTACGGTCCCCCGGGGCGCGGCCCGCGCGAACGGTCCCGCGCCCGGCAGCGGTCTTGTCGCTGTCCCCTGCTCGGCCGCGGTCGCGATCCCGTCGCGGGGCGCGCCTACCGCTCCGCCAGGCGCGACAGCGCACGCAGGGGGGCCGAGCGGCCCTGTTCCGGGACGGTCCACAGCGTCTGGCCCGCCACGCCCCAGCGGGCCAGCAGGGCATTGGCCGCAAGGAAGCCGGTCGTCGCGGCGCGCTCCATGAGGGCCACGGGGTGGTCCGTACGGACGAGGTCGCCCGCCACGACGACGGCCGGATCGGGGGTGTGGACGGTCGGGCGGTCGGCGAAGCCGCCCACCGGGAAGAGAGGGCAGTCCGCGCGCCACTCGTGACGTTCATCGACGATCTTCGCGTCCCGTGTCTCCGGATAGACGCGGCGCAACTGGGCCAGCAGCCGGTCCTGTTCGGCCATGCGGTCCACGCCGGGGTCGACGGCGTACGCGTGCAGCTCGACCACCGAACCGCCGGTACGCCCGGCCCAGCGCGCCGCCTCGCCCTCCCAGCGCTCCAGCACGCTGACGTTGTCCAGCGGGCCGTACCCGCTGGTGCCGAGGAAGCCGGGCCGGTCGGCGGCCACCGGACGGTCCAGCCACAGCCGGGACACCAAAAACGGCGGCGCACTGCGCAATCGGGCAATGCGGGCCCGCCACCGCTCGTCACCGAGGCCGGGTGACGCCGCCACGACCTGCCGCAGTCCGCCGCCGTCCAGCGCCAGGACCAGCGCGTCATGGTGCCGCTCAAAGCCCCCGGTGGTGACGCGCAGCCCTCCGCCGGGTGCCGGGGCGGCGCTCGCCACCGCCGTACCGGTACGGATCTCGGCGCCACGTTCCCGCACGTACCGGGCCAGCGGATCCCACAGCGCCTGCGGGAACGGCTCGTCGGGGACATCGAAGAGGAGGCCCTCGCTGGAGCCGAGGAAGTAGATGTGGAACATCAGGGCCAGCTCGGCGGCGGACAGTTCACGCGGGTCGGCGAAGAAGCTCCGCGAAAACACCTCGAACGCCAGGTGATGGGCCGCCTCGGGAAAGCGGATCCGGGAGAGGAAATCGTAGGCGCTGAGGCGATCCAAACGCTCGTACACCTGCGGTACGCGCACATCCAGCAGCGGCAGCGCGGCCCCGGCGTTCATCCGCAGCAGGTCCCGCCAGCCGAAGGTGGGGCTGAGCGCGACGAAACCCAAAGCGCTCCACGGAGGCGTGCGCGGCACCCGGGCGAAGCCGTCGCGGGTGCCACTGCTGTGCTGAAGCGGATAGTCCGGCAGCCCGGTGAGCATCCCCAGGGACGGATCCGCACGACGCAACAGCCCGCGCAGGTTGTAGTACTGCCGAAAGAAGGCGTGGAAGCCGCGGCTCATGGTCACCGCCGAGCCGTCGGCGAGCTGGGTGCGCCACCCGGCCAGCCGCCCGCCGAGCACTGGCTCCCGCTCGTACAGTGTGACCCGCACGCCGCGCTCCACCAGCGCCGTCGTCGCCGCCAGCCCGGCGATGCCGCCGCCCGCCACCGCCACATGCGGCGCCGCTTCCGTGACCCGCCGCCGGCCGCGCGGGGCCGGGACCACCCGCGCCCGCCGGTCCCGCCCGCGCCGCGGGGCCCTACCGTCCGCACCCATGCGATCCGTACTCATGCGGCCCATACTCATGCGGCCCGTACTCATGCAGCCACCTCCGTCGTCCCCGGGGCCGTCGCGACCACGGTGTGCGTGATGCCGGTCTGCCAGCCGGGCAGCGGCAGGACCCGCACCCGGTCGAATCCGGCCCGCGCCATCCGGCGGCCGAAGTCGGGGGCGGTGTCGAACTCCACCACGCTGCGCCACAAATGACGGTACAACTCCCCGTCACCCGCGAGGCGCCCCGCGGGCAGGACGACGCCGCGACAGACCGCGGTCCACACCACACGGTCCACGGCCCGGCCGCCCAGGGCGTATTCGTGCACCGCGATCCGCCCACCCGGTACGAGCAGGCCGCGTACGGCGGTGAGGAGCGCATCGGGGTCGGCCACGTTGCGGAACAGGTACGCGGCGAAGACCGCGTCGAACGGCCCGGTGACACCGGCCGCTTCGAGCCGTTCCGCCGGTGTGTGCACGAACGAGACGTTGTGCGGCCATGCCTTGGCGCGGGCCCGGTCGAGTATCCCGGCGGAGGCGTCCACCGCCACGATCTCGGCGTGCGGGGCCACCGCGAGGAGCGCCGCCGTCGACGCGCCGGTGCCGCAGCCCAAATCCAGCAGGCGCAGCCAGCGTCCCGCCGCGGGCAGCCCAAGCCGCCGCGCCGAGCGCCGCAGCTGCGCGTGGTAGCCGGGGTTGACCGCGACCAGCCGGTCATAGGTGGCGGCGGCGTGGTCGAACGCGGCGGACAGGGCGTCATCACGCAACAGGGGCATGGAGCGGGCTCTTCCGATCGGCGGCTGGGCGTGCGGTGTACGTCGTACGGTGTGCGTCGCGCGGTGTGCGGTGTGCGGTGTGCGGTGTGCGTCGTACGGTGTGCGTCGTGCGGCGGGAGGTGGGTCGGTTCACGGCGGTGCCGGGCGGCTGGCCGAGGGCGGGCCCGGCGGCGGGTCGCGGCGTGGCAGGCGCGGGAGTTCGGCCACGGTGCGGAGCATCGGGCCGACGGGGGTGTGCAGGCCGATACGGAGGTCCTCACCCAGGCGGGAGCGGCCGTCGAGAAAGCGCAACAACCGTTCCATCGGCACCTCGCGGAACAGGCCGGTGAAAAAATCCGCGCCATCGACCCGCCCGCTGTCCAAGGCGCGCAGCAACACCGCGTCCATCACCCGGGACCGCGTACGGTGCGGGCGCGGCGGCAGCGGAACCCGCCCGGCCAGCAGACGGGCGGCCACGGCCCGCGTCTGGCGCTGCACCGCGGAGAAGGTGTACCCGGTGGCGGGCCGGGTGGCGCCACCGGCCGTACCGATACGGAACACCGAACGGCCCGCGCGGCGCGGGAAACGCGCATCGGTCATCGGAATCACACCCTGCTCAGTGGCGGTGACCTCCAAGGCACCCAGGCCCAGCACATCCGCGGTGTAACGGCGCAGCGCCCGCTCGTACTCGGCATCATCGAGCACCTTTCGGGAGAACTCCGTGTACTCCACGAGCGCCTCGTGCGCGCTCAGCGGCAGGACATACCCGAAGGACAGACCGTGCGGGGGTTGCGGAGTACGGAAGTCCATCAAGTCGGCGGTCCCCGGGCTGAACGCCGGACGCTCGGTGCGAACGAACCAGCCGCGGAAGTGCTGCAGCAGACAGGTGCGGGCCGGCGGCAGCCGACGCAGCGGCCGGGAGTCGAACACCCACCGGGCCCGCAGGCCGACCGGGCGGCCTGCGTCGTCGTAACCGTGCACCTCGACACCACCGAGCGCATCCCGCACGGTCGTCACCTCGGCCCGGATCATCTGGAAGCCCTCCATACCGGCCAGCCGATCGCCGACCAGCCGCTCGAAATCGCCGGAGCGCAGCATGTTGTAGCGCAGCGGCGCGGGCCGTCCGACCATCTCAGTCCCCTCCGGGGACCGAACGCGCAACCGCTCCCAAGAGGCAGTCAGGGCCCTGTCATACGGCCCACCGGGAGCCTGCCAGAAACACCAGGTACGCTCCGGCGACCGCAGCGGCCCGCGCGGCGCCTCAACGAGAACCACGGTAGGGCGGCGGCGTGCCGGACCCACAGACAACCAATGGGCAAGCGACAGACCAGCCGCCCCCGCCCCCACAATCACGACATCC
>NZ_NHSG01000424.1:0-2600 GCF_020024005.1 Streptomyces purpurogeneiscleroticus | reverse complement strand
ACCCCCATCCCGATACGCCCCGCCCGGCCCAGCCCGAGGCGGGGCGTCGCCGTTCGGAGACGACTCGCACCACGGTCGGCTCGCGTCGCCCCGCGATCCGTCGTTCCCGGTGGCCCCACTCCCCGCGCTGTCAGGGAGTGAGGCCGGTCCGAGTAGCGCCAGCAGCTCGGATAGGAACATTGCTCACGCTAGCGGGGGCCACTGACAATCGCGGTCACGCTGCCGGACGGCCGCACCGTTTCCGGCCGCTGGGGTCACCGCGTTCGCCCCGCAATTCCAAGGTCCCGGCAGTCGGCAGTTCGCCCGTAGGGGTGAACTCGCCACGTCTCGTCACTCCTTGACGCACCTGTCCCCGCTCCGAGAACGTAGCCGCAGCCCGGCCGGCCCCGGCCCGGGCTCCGGGGCCGGCCGACCGAAGCCCCGTCCGTGCCTGTCGAATGCTTACTGAAGGAGCTCCGTGGGCGAGCAGAAGGACCGCATGCTGGCCGGTGACTGGTACATCCCGGATGACCCCGAGCTCCTCGCGGACACTGAACGCCGCATCGAACTCTGCGCGGCCTTCAACGCGGCCGCCGGACACACGCCCGGCACGTACGACCCGGCCCGGCGCGACGCGGTCCTGGCGCAGCTGCTCGGTTCGGTGGCTACGAACGTACGGATCCGCCCGCCCTTCCACTGCGACTACGGATACCTCATCAGCATCGGCTCCGGCACGTTCGTGAACTTCGGGGCGGTCTTCCTCGATGCCGCGCCCATCACCATCGGCGCCCACGTCCAGATCGGCCCCCACGTACAGCTGCTGACCCCGACCCACGAGCTCGACACCGAGCGACGCCGGGCCGGCTGGGAGAAGGCCCTGCCCGTGACGATCGGCGACAACGTCTGGCTCGGCGGCGGGGTGATCGTCTGCCCGGGCGTGACCATCGGTGAGAACACCGTGGTGGGCGCCGGTGCGGTGGTCACCAAGGACCTGCCGCCGGGCGTTCTCGCCGTCGGCAACCCCGCCCGGGTGCTCCGCAAACTGGACGAGACGACGAACTGACGGGCCCGGCAGTCCAGTAGCCCCTCAGCCCGTCCCCGGCGGCATAACTCGCGGTCGATTGTCAGTGCCTGCCCCTAATATGTTTTCCATGTCCGCAACTCCTCTCCTTCCGGGTCAAGTCCACCCCTCCGCCGCCGAAGTGAACGACTCCATACGGCGGTTCGTCCGGGCTCGGCGAGGCTGTGCCTGGACGGCCGAGGACCGCGCGGAGTACGCACACCTGCTCGCGGCGTGGACCTCGGCGATGCGGGACGAGATCGTCACGGCGGCCTGAGAAGGCACGAGCCGGCGGCGTGCACGACGACGGACACATGAGGACGGACACAGAACGACGACACAGCACGACACAGCGCACTGGTCGCGGAGTACCGACGACACTGCACGTCGCCGTCGCGCGCCCGGCCGAGCGACGAGGGAGACTGGCCTCATGTGCCGCAGTATCAAGACGCTCCGCCCACCGGCCACCCCTGACGTGACAGAGGAGGACATCCGCGCGGCGGCCTTGCAGTACGTGCGCAAGGTCTCCGGATTCCGCACGCCCGCCGCACACAACCGCGAGGTCTTCGACCAGGCCGTGGACGCGGTCACCGCCGCGACCCGCGACCTCCTGGCGAACCTCCACGTACGCGGCAGCGCCGCACCCTCACACCCGACCACCTGACCACTCCCCCTCACTCACCACTCCAGCTCTGCCTGCACCGGCAAGTGATCGCTCGGATACTGTCCGTCCTTCGCGAAGATGTTGATCTCGGCGCGCAGAGTCCGCACGGACGGGGAAGTGAGCAGCCAGTCCACGCGGTCGCCGTTCGGGACGAGCGGCCGGTAGCCGTGGAACGTGGCGTACTGCGCGCTGCGCTCCTCCGCCGCATCCCAGGAGTCCACGAGCGAGCCGGCGCGCAGCATCGTCTCGTACACCGGATTCTCGTGCGCGGCGACATTGAAATCGCCGGTCACGATCCGTGGCAGCCCCGCCTCCAGGCCGCGCAGCCGGTCGGTGATGAGCCCGGCGGAGCGTTCGCGCGAGCCCTGGTGCGCGTGATCGAGGTGCGTATTGAGGGCGTAGAAGTCCGTACCGGTCAGCAGGTCGCGGAAGCGCACCCACGTCACCATGCGGATGACGGTGTTTCCCCAGGTCGCGGAGCCGATCAGGTACGGCGTATCGGACAGCCAGAAGTGGTCGTACTCGACAGGCCGCAGTCGCCGCGTGTCATAAAAGATCGCCGCAAACTCGTCCCGGCTGCCGCCCGCGCGCCCGGTCCCCAGCCAGGAGTACCGCGTTCCCAGATCCTGCGCGATCTCCTGCAGCTGCCCGTACAGTCCCTCCTGCGTCCCCAGCAGGTGCGGCGCCTCCCGCCGCAGCAGCTCGCGCATGACCGGGCGCCGCCGGCCCCAGGAGTTCGGCCCCTCCTCCGAGGCGTACCGCAGGTTGAACGTCATCGCCCGCAGCCGCCGCCCCACCCCGTCACTGCCGACCGCGGCGCCGGACGCATTTGCACGTGCCGATGCAGTTGCGCTCACATCTCCTCCACCAGCCGACCTGCCCCCTACCGCTCCCCCA
>NZ_NHSG01000423.1:0-26218 GCF_020024005.1 Streptomyces purpurogeneiscleroticus | reverse complement strand
AAGGAGCCTCGTCCGTCGGACGGGCACCGTCGCGCGGGGCGACGACGTGGTCCGTGCCGCCCGGCAGCTCCTCGCCCTTGGCCAGCCGGAGCCCGACGAGCGAGGCGTGCCCGGCGCCGCCGGTCGCCTCGACCGCGCCCTCCCGCCGGTCGGGGAAGCCGGCCAGGATGCGGGCGGTGTCCTTGTACGTGCACAGGGGCGCGCCGCGGGTCGGGGCGACGGGCCGCCCGGCCCGCAGGTCGTCGACCAGCTGCTTCGCGCTCTCCGGCGTCTGGTTGTCGAAGAACTCCCAGTTGACCATCACGACGGGCGCGTAGTCGCAGGCGGCGTTGCACTCGATGTGTTCGAGGGTGACCTTGCCGTCG
Source organism: Streptomyces purpurogeneiscleroticus (assembly GCF_020024005.1). Taxonomy (NCBI): domain Bacteria; kingdom Bacillati; phylum Actinomycetota; class Actinomycetes; order Kitasatosporales; family Streptomycetaceae; genus Streptomyces; species Streptomyces purpurogeneiscleroticus. Next base: position 25,853 of record NZ_NHSG01000423.1, on the reverse strand, counting down.
GCGGTGGTCTCGTCGTTGCCGACGCCGAGGTGTTCCTTGAGCTCGTCGAAGATCGCGTCGCCGCCCATGACGGCGCAGAGGGTGTTGGTGCACACCCCGACCTGGTAGTCGCCGCTCGGCTTGCGGCGGTACATCGTGTAGAAGGTCGAGACGGCCGTGACCTCGGCGGTGGTGAGGTCCAGCAGCTCGGCGCAGAAGCGGATGCCGGTGCGGGTGACGTGGCCCTCCTCGGACTGCACGAGGTGCAGCAGCGGCAGCAGGGCCGAGCGCGCGCCGGGGTAGCGGGCGATCACCTCCTTCGCGTCCGCTTCGAGCCGGGCCCGTACGTCGGCCGGGTAATCGGGGGCGGGGAGCTGCGGCATCCCCAGGCTCACCTCTTGCTCGGCGGGTGTGGCTGTCACCGGTCGACGCCTCCCATCACGGGGTCGATGGACGCGACGGCGACGATGACGTCGGCGACCTGGCCGCCTTCGCACATGGCCGCCATGGCCTGCAGGTTGGTGAAGGACGGGTCGCGGAAGTGGACGCGGTAGGGGCGGGTGCCGCCGTCGCTGACCGCGTGCACGCCCAGTTCGCCCTTGGGGGACTCGACGGCCACGTACGCCTGTCCGGGCGGGACCCGGAAGCCCTCCGTCACCAGCTTGAAGTGGTGGATCAGGGCCTCCATGGAGGTGCCCATGATCTTCTTGATGTGGTCCAGGGAGTTGCCGAGGCCGTCCGGACCGAGCGCGAGCTGCGCGGGCCAGGCGATCTTCTTGTCCCCGACCATGACCGGGCCCGGCTCCAGCCGGTCCAGGCACTGCTCGACGATCCGCAGGGACTGCCGCATCTCCTCCAGCCGGAGCAGGAAGCGGCCGTAGGCGTCGCAGGTGTCGGTGGTCGGGACCTCGAAGTCGTAGGTCTCGTAGCCGCAGTAGGGGTCCGACTTGCGCAGGTCGTGCGGGAGTCCGGCGGAGCGCAGGACCGGCCCGGTGGCGCCGGTGGCCAGGCAGCCGGCCAGGTCCAGGTGGCCGATGCCCTGCATGCGGCCCTTGAAGACCGGGTTGCCGGTGGCGAGCTTGTCGTACTCGGTGAGGTTCTTGCGCATCTTCTTCACGAAGGCGCGTACCTGGTCGACGGCGCCGGGCGGGAGGTCCTGGGCGAGGCCGCCGGGCCGGACGAACGCGTGGTTCATGCGCAGGCCGGTGATCAGCTCGTAGATGTCCAGGACCAGTTCGCGGTCGCGGAAGCCGTAGATCATGATCGTGGTGGCGCCGAGCTCCATGCCGCCGGTGGCGATGCACACCAGGTGGGAGGAGAGCCGGTTCAGCTCCATCAGCAGCACGCGGATGATCGTGGCCCGGTCCGGGACGTCGTCCTGGATGCCGAGCAGCTTCTCCACGGCCAGGCAGTACGCCGTCTCGTTGAAGAACGGCGTCAGGTAGTCCATCCGCGTGACGAAGGTCGTGCCCTGGGTCCAGGTGCGGTATTCGAGGTTCTTCTCGATACCGGTGTGGAGGTAGCCGATGCCGCAGCGGGCCTCGGTGACGGTCTCGCCGTCGATCTCCAGGATGAGCCGGAGCACACCGTGCGTGGAGGGGTGCTGCGGGCCCATGTTGACGACGATGCGCTCGTCGTCGGCCTTGGCCGCGGCCTCGACGACCTCGTCCCAGTCGCCGCCGGTGACCGTGTAGACCGGGCCCTCGGTGGTCTCGCGGGCATCAGAAGGGGGCGCGTCGTAGACGCTCGTTGAGGGGCGGTGGCCGGGAGACGGGTGGGATTGCGAAGTACTCATCAGCTGTACGACCTCCGCTGGTCCGGAGCCGGGATCTGGGCGCCCTTGTACTCGACGGGGATGCCGCCGAGCGGGTAGTCCTTGCGCTGCGGGAAGCCCTGCCAGTCGTCCGGCATCATGATCCGGGTGAGCGCCGGGTGGCCGTCGAAGATCAGCCCGAAGAAGTCGTAGACCTCGCGCTCGTGCCAGTCGTTGGTCGGATAGACGCCGACGACCGACGGGATGTGCGGGTCGGCGTCGGGCGCGGAGACCTCCAGCCGGATCAGCCGGGTGTGGGTGATCGACCGCAGGTGGTAGACGGCGTGCAGCTCGCGGCCCTTGTCGCCGGGGAAGTGCACGGCGCTGACGCCGGTGCACAGTTCGAAGCGGAGGGCCGGGTCGTCGCGGAGCGTCTTCGCGACGACCGGGAGGTACTCCCGCTCGATGTGGAACGTCAGCTCGCCGCGGTCGACGACGGTCTTCTCGATGACGTTCTCGGGGACCAGCCCCTGTTCCTCCAGCGCGCCCTCGAGCTCGTCCGCGACCTCGTCGAACCACCCCCCGTACGGCCGGGAGGTGGCGCCGGGCAGCCGTACGGTCCGTACGAGACCGCCGTACCCCGAGGTGTCGCCGCCGTTGTTGGCGCCGAACATGCCCCGCCGGACGCCGATGACCTCGCCCTGGTCCAGGCGCTGGCCGGGGAGGTTCTCCACGCCGATTTCCTTGTCGGGATTGACCCCGTTGGCCCCCGTACCGTTCTTCGCGTCGCTCACCGCAGCAGCCCCTTCAGCTCGATCGTCGGGAGTGCCTTGAGCGCCGCCTCCTCCGCCTCGCGGGCCGCTTCCTCGGCGTTGACCCCGAGCTTGGAGCCCTGGATCTTCTCGTGGAGCTTGAGGATGGCGTCCATCAGCATTTCGGGGCGGGGCGGGCATCCCGGGAGATAGATGTCGACCGGGACGATGTGGTCCACACCCTGCACGATGGCGTAGTTGTTGAACATTCCGCCCGTGGAGGCACAGACGCCCATGGAGATGACCCATTTCGGGTTCGGCATCTGGTCGTAGACCTGGCGCAGGACGGGCGCCATCTTCTGGCTGACCCGGCCGGCCACGATCATCAGGTCGGCCTGCCGGGGCGACCCGCGGAAGACCTCCATGCCGAAGCGCGCCAGGTCGTAGCGGCCGGCGCCGGTGGTCATCATCTCGATGGCGCAGCACGCGAGCCCGAACGTCGCCGGGAAGACCGATGACTTGCGCACCCAGCCCGCGGCCTGTTCGACGGTGCTCAGCAGAAAGCCGCTGGGCAGCTTCTCTTCAAGTCCCATTGGGTGACCCCTAGTCCCATTCCAGGCCGCCGCGGCGCCAGACATAGGCGTAGGCGACGAAGACGGTGAGCGCGAAGAGCAGCATCTCGACGAGCCCGAACAGCCCCAGGGCGTCGAAGGTGACGGCCCAGGGGTAGAGGAAGACGATCTCGATGTCGAAGACGATGAAGAGCATCGCCGTCAGGTAGTACTTGATCGGAAAGCGACCGCCGCCTGAAGGCTGTGGGGTCGGCTCGATCCCGCACTCGTACGCCTCGAGCTTGGCCCGGTTGTAGCGCCTGGGTCCGACGAGCGTGGCCATGACGACAGAGAAGATCGCAAAGCCTGCCCCGAGGGCTCCCAGTACGAGGATGGGCGCATAGGCGTTCACCGTCCTCGCTCCCTTCAGTCGACGATGACTGGTTGGCGGTCCGGCCTCGGGCCCGTTCACTCCTCGACGGATCTCGACAGAGATCACGGCTATGTGAGGCAGTTCACAAGCCCTGGCCGCCTGCATCCTATGCCCGTGAGTCTGTGATCTGCGACACGGGGTGCGACAACGCCTTTGTGATCTCCACCACCTGACGAAGGATCATGAAGTCGGATGAGCGGTGATCTTCGCACCGGAAGCGGCCGGGTGATCACTTGAAGTGACAAAACCAGCAGTCGCCGCTGGTCAAGAGGGTGCCTCCACTATCAAGAGCTACGCTCCGCAAGCAAATTGGCGCTGGACGCCGTCAACTGCTAGCGCGCGCCCACCCGTCCGCGTGACCTAGCCGTGACACTGCCGTGATCGCCGGCACGTGCATTGCTTCACGAGCGCGCATCACGAGGACATAACGGTCACTCAGGAGTGAGCTATCCCACGCGTTTCACATTTCTAAAACCTTGACGGTGGGGAAGCCTTGGCGTGTCGGTTGCGAAGGTGGTAAGTGCCGTGCTGGGGCGCATCGAGCGGTAAAAGCCGTGCGCAGGAACATGATCACGAAATTCGGACACTCCCTCGGCCGACACGCGACTGGCCGATTGGTCCGGTTTGTTCACCGTGTACGCGTCAAAAGTGGTGCACACCACCTTTGTTGGCAGCAACCTGGGGCTCCTGATAGCCGTGGTGCCATGTCCCCGAACGCACTCATACCCAGCCACCGGAAGCCCCGCCGCTCCGCGACTTCGCGAGCCGTGCGCGCAGGGTTCACCGGTGGCATCCTCACGCTGGCGGTGACCGGTACCGCCGTCCCCGCGAACGCCACCGGTGAGAAGCCGGCCTCCGAAACGCAGGAGCTGCCGACCATCAGCGCCGCGCTCGCGACGTCCGTGGCGAAGACCGCGGACTCCACCCAGCAGGTGGCGAACCAGTACGAGCTGCAGGCAGCGCAGGACACGGTCTTCTCCAAGGCCGAGAAGGCCGCGCAGAAGGCCAAGGACAAGGCCGTCGAGGCCAAGCGCAAGGCCGAGGCGGAGAAGCGGGCCGCGGCGGCCCGCAAGGCCGAGGCGGCCGAGCAGGCCCGCGCTTCGCGCTCCGCGGACCGTGGCCCCCTCCTTTCCGCCTCCGCCTCGGTCGACACCGGCTCGCTCTCCGGCTCGACCGCCACCCTGGTGAACTTCCTCAAGGCGCAGGTCGGCAAGGCGTACGTGTCCGGCGCGACCGGCCCGTCCGCCTACGACTGCTCCGGCCTCACCCAGACCGCGTTCCGGCAGATCGGCATCGACCTGCCGCGCGTCTCCCAGGACCAGTCGACCGCCGGCACCCAGGTGGGCCTGGACAACCTCCAGGTGGGCGACCTCCTCTACTGGGGCAGCGCGGGCAGCGCGTACCACATCGCGGTCTACATCGGCGACGGCCAGTACATCGGCGCGCAGAACCCGAACGACGGTGTCGCGCAGCACGACCTGAGCTACGACCGGCCGACGGGCGCCGTGCGCGTCCGCTGAGGCCCTCCCCCGAGGCCACAGGCACCACGAAGGGCCGTCGTTCCCCCCGCTCGGGAACGACGGCCCTTTCGGCGCACTTTGCGGTACTACGACCGCTTCGAGGCTGTGTCCTAGTGCTCGCGCGGTGTCCTAGTGCTCGCGCGGCTTGACCTCGGCCATCTCGCCCCAGCCGGTGCCCTCGGTCTCGACGTTGATGATTTCCGGGGTGCTCGCGACGAGGCCGGACATCAGCTCGATGGCCTCCTTGAAGTGGTCGGACTGGACGTGCGCCACGCCCGCCTCCTGGCCCGCGAACGCCTCCAGCAGCACGAACTGGTTCGGGTCGTCCGCGCTCCGGGACCACTCGAAGAAGATGTTGCCCGGCTCGGCACGGGTGGCGAGCGTGAAGGGCTCGGTCAGCGACAGCCACTGGTCGCTCTTCTCGGGCCGGACGGTGAACTTCACAGCGATGAAAATCATGCGACCACTGTGCGCCGCGGGCGGCCGGGCCGCGAGCCGGCGGGGCCGCCATTCCACCGATGCCGGAAAAACCGGTGCCGGTACCGGCCTCAGGCTCCGGCCGCCGCCCGGGTCAGTACGGACGCCAGCTCGCCCCGGCGCGCCGGGTAGTCGGCGGTCGGCAGGGACACCGACAGCGCGCGGACCGAGCCGTCGGGGCCCTCGCCCGGGAGGCGGACGGCGAGACAGGTGTGGGCCGGGTCGGTCTCGCCGACCGACACGGCGAGCCCCTCCCGGCGCACCCGCGCCAGCTCCGCCTCGAAGCGCTCGGGCGAGGTGATCGTACGGTCCGTCAGCCGGGGCAGGCCGTGCGCGTCGAGGTAGCGGCGGCGCGCGGGCCGGTTCAGCGCGGCGAGCAGCACCTTGCCGTGCGCGGTGGCGTGCGCGCCGTGGTCGGGTCCCACCGCGAACGGCCCGCCGGCGGCCGACACCGGCAGCGTGCTGTCGACGACCGCGATCCGCCCCTGGCCGACCGCGCTGAGGTACGCGTGCGTCCCGGTCGCGCGCCGGACGTGCCGCAGCAGCTCGCGCGCGTCGTCCTCGATACCGGTCTGCCGCTGGAAAGCCCGGTACAGCGCGGGCACCTGAGGCCCCAGTACGTATCCGCCGCCCGCACGCATGACATGCCCGCGGGCGGTCAGCGGTCCCAGCAGGTTGTAGACCGTGGACAGTGAACAGCCCAGCCGCCTGGCCAGTGCCTTGGCCGGCACCGGGCCCGCCGCCCCGGCCACCGCGTCGAGCACGTCCAGCGCCCGGTCGACGGAGAGCGGTCCGCCCCCGGCGTGGGACACGCCCGCGGCGTGGGGTCCGTTGGCGGGTGCGGCGGACATGGTCCCTCCGGGCGTCTCGATCGGCGGCTGCTGCGCTTCCAGGATCCCTCACCGCGGCCAGCGCGTGCTCTGCCGGTTGGCCTCCCGGACCTTCGCCCTCAGCTCCGCCCGGCGGTCGTCCTCCCCCTGCGCCTCGTCCACCCGGTCCACCGACTCGTAGCACTCCGTCCCGTCCCGTTCATCCCGTTCGCCCCCCTTCGATTCGTCGCTCATGACGTCCCCCCTCGCAACCGGCGCCGTGCCCTCGCCATCCTCATGGTTCACGCTCCGTGTTCCACTCGGCGCTGTGTGTGCTCCTCCCCAGCCTGGCCGTCCGCACGCCTGTACGGCAGTAGGCACAATCCGCCAACTTTCCGTGTCAAGACCGGCCACAGGACAGCCCCGACAGCACGATGCCGCCACCGGCAGAACCGGTGGCGGCACGTCAGAAAGGCTGTCAGGCCATGCGTGCGTGGCTCACGCCTTCGGCGCGACCTTGCTCAGGCCGTTGATGATGCGGTCCATCGCGTCGCCGCCGGTGGGGTCGGTGAGGTTGGCCAGCATCTTGAGGGTGAACCTCATCAGCATCGGGTGGGTGAGGCCGCGCTGCGTGGCCAGCTTCATGATCTTCGGATTGCCGATGAGCTTCACAAAGGCGCGGCCCATCGAGTAGTAGCCGCCGTAGGTGTCCTTGAGGATCTTCGGGTACCGCTGCAGGGCCAGCTCGCGCTGGGCGTACGTGGCGCGCGCGTGCGCCTGCACGATGACGTCCGCGGCGATCTGGCCGGACTCCATGGCGTACGCGATGCCCTCGCCGTTGAAGGGGTTCACCAGGCCGCCCGCGTCACCGACCAGTAGGAGGCCCTTGGTGTAGTGCGGCTGGCGGTTGAAGGCCATGGGGAGCGCCGCGCCGCGGATCGGCATCGTCATGTTCTCCGGGGTGTAGCCCCAGTCCTCGGGCATCGAGGCGCACCACGCCTTGAGGATCTCGCGCCAGTCCAGCTCCTTGAAGCTGCTGGAGGTGTTCAGGACGCCGAGGCCGACGTTCGAAGTGCCGTCGCCCATGCCGAAGATCCAGCCGTAGCCGGGGAGCAGCCGGTCCTGCGGGCCGCTGCGGTCCCACAGCTCCAGCCAGGACTCCAGGTAGTCGTCGTCGTGGCGGGGCGAGGTGAAGTACGTACGGACCGCGACGCCCATCGGGCGGTCCTCGCGGCGGTGCAGGCCCATCGCCAGGGAGAGGCGCGTGGAGTTGCCGTCGGCGGCGACCACGAGCGGGGCGTGGAAGGAGACCGGGGTCTTCTCCTCGCCGAGCTTGGCGGTGACGCCCTCGATGCGCCCGGTCAGCTCGTTGATGATCGGGCCGCTGACGTTGCAGCGCTCGTACAGCCGGGCGCCGGCCTTCTGCGCCTGCCGGGCGAGCTGCTCGTCGAAGTCGTCACGCTTGCGGACCAGGCCGTAGTCCGGGTACGAGGCGAGGTCCGGCCAGTCGAGCTGGAGGCGGACGCCGCCGCCGATGATGCGCAGGCCCTTGTTGCGCAGCCAGCCGGCCTCCTCGGAGATGTCGATGCCCATCGACACCAGCTGCTTGGTGGCGCGCGGGGTGAGGCCGTCGCCGCACACCTTCTCGCGCGGGAAGGCCGTCTTCTCCAGCAGGAGGACGTCCAGACCGGCCTTGGCGAGGTAGTACGCGGTGGTCGAGCCGGCCGGTCCGGCTCCCACGACGATCACGTCGGCGGTGTGCTCGGAGCTGGCCTGGGTCGCGGTGGCGGCATCGGTCACGTCGGTCACGGCGTTGTCTCCCGGAACTCGATATCTGGGTGCCGACCGGCACTGGACCCGTGCAGTCTATGCAGGCGTACCTGATCGGATTCCGAAGGGTTGGTCCATGCAGAAGCCGCTTCCCCCCGTCGAGCTGCGCGTCCCCACCGAGGAGGACGCATGGAACTGGCACCGGGTCTTCGACGACCCCGAGGTGATGGAATTCCACGGCGGCGCGTCCGCCGAGCTGTCGGAGTACGAGGAGCTGACCGCGCGTCAGCGCCGCCACCACGCCGAACGCGGATTCTGCTTCTACACGATCACCGATCCGACGGACGGCGCGGTGATCGGCTTCGCCGGCGCGCAGCCGTGGCCGCGCACGGAGTGGGGCCCGGTCGGCGAGATCGAGATCGGCTGGCGGCTCGGCCGGAAGTACTGGGGCAGGGGCTATGCCACGACCGTGGCCCGGCGCGCCCTGGAGGACGTGCGGGCCGCGGGCGTACGGCACGTCGTGGCCATGGTGCAGGCCGAGAACGCGCGCTCGATAGCGGTCACCCGGCGGCTCGGGATGCGGCAGGCGGAGACCTTTATCTCCCCCGTCTCCAAGGTGACGGGCCTGTGCCACCGGCTGGACCTGTGATCAGACGGCCGGCTTCGTCCCGCGGTGCAGGGCGACGATCCCGCCCGTGAGGTTGCGCCAGGCGACCTTCCGCCAGCCCGCCTTCTGGAGCAGCGCCGCCAGCGCGGGCTGGTCGGGCCAGGCGCGGATGGAGTCGGCGAGGTAGACGTACGCGTCCGGGTTGGAGCTGACGGCGGTCGCGACCGGCGGCAGCGCGCGCATCAGGTACTCGGTGTAGACGGTCCGGAAGGGTGCCCACGTCGGCTGGCTGAACTCGCAGATGACGACCCGGCCGCCGGGCTTGGTGACCCGGTACAGCTCGGCCAGCGCGGCGTCCGTGTCCTGCACGTTCCGCAGCCCGAACGAGATCGTGACGGCGTCGAACACACCGTCCGCGAAGGGCAGCTTGGTCGCGTCCCCCGCGGTGAACGGCAGCCACGGCTGGCGCTTCTTGCCCTCCCGCAGCATTCCGGTGGAGAAGTCGCATGGCACGACGTACGCACCGGTCCGCGCGAAGGGCACGGACGAGGTCCCCGTACCGGCCGCGAGATCGAGCACCCGCTCGGCGGGCCGCGCCCCTACGGCCTTGTCCACGGCCTTGCGCCACAACCGCGCCTGCCCCAGGGACAGCACGTCATTGGTGAGGTCGTACCGTTCCGCCACGTCGTCGAACATGGAAGCGACTTCGTGCGGCTGCTTGTCCAGGGATGCTCGGGTCACGAGCCCATTGTTCACCACGGCACGCGGCGCCCGGGCTCACCCCCGGCGCCGGTACACCAGCCGGCCGCCGAGGGCCGTCACCAGACAGGTGCCGTCCGCCGCGAAGACCGCGAAGTCGGCCGGGGCGCCCGGGGCGAGGGCCACGGGGTGTGCGCGGAGGCCCGATCTGCTCACCGCCGTGCGGACCGCGGGGCGGGTGAACGCGCCCGTCAGGGAGGTGGTGCCGGTGGAGAGGAGGCGTTGGAGGCCGCGGCGAGCGCTGGCTCCCCAGCGGGTTTCGGACATGTCCAGGGCGGCGAGCGCGGCCCCGGTCAGCGGCTCGGTGCCCAGTGAGTCGGCCTCCCGGGGGTCCGGGTGGTACGCCGATTCCAGCAGCGACGTGCCGTCGGGCTCGTGGCGCCCCGGCGTGAGGACGGCACCGGGCCACTCACGGACCCGCGCCCGGTCGCCGTACGCCGCATACAGCTCCTCGTACGGGCCGATGGCCGCGATGCGCGCGCCGTCGACGACCACCGCGTCCGCTGCCGCGTCGCCCCCGGCAGCAGCCGCGCCCTCGACCGCCCGGACGCGGTGAATCGTCAGCACGGCCCGCGGCTCAGTTCGTCTCGACGAGCTTCAGCTCGGGGTGGGCCGTGCCGCCGTCGATGGCGGTGGAGGAGATGTGCGAGGCGACGCGGTCGTCGACCGGGTCGTTCGCCGGGTCGTCGTGGACGACCAGGTGCTCGTACGTGGTCGCCCGCTGGGCGGGGACGCGGCCCGCCTTGCGGATCAGGTCGATGATCTCCTGGCGGTTGGAGCGGTGCTTGGCACCGGCCGAGGAGACGACGTTCTCCTCCAGCATGATCGAGCCGAGGTCGTCCGCGCCGTAGTGGAGGGAGAGCTGGCCGATCTCCTTGCCCGTCGTCAGCCAGGAGCCCTGGATGTGGGCGACGTTGTCCAGGAAGATGCGGGCGATCGCGATCATCCGCAGGTACTCGAAGAGCGTGGCCTGCGTCCGGCCCTTCAGGTGGTTGTTCTCGGGCTGGTAGGTGTACGGGATGAAGGCGCGGAAGCCGCCCGTACGGTCCTGCACGTCGCGGATCATGCGCAGGTGCTCGATGCGCTCGGCGTTGGTCTCGCCCGTGCCCATCAGCATCGTGGAGGTCGACTCCACGCCCAGGTTGTGCGCGATCTCCATGATCTCCAGCCAGCGCTCGCCGGACTCCTTGAGGGGAGCGATGGCCTTGCGGGGGCGCTCGGGGAGGAGTTCGGCACCGGCGCCCGCGAAGGAGTCGAGGCCCGCGGCGTGGATGCGCCGGATGGCCTCTTCGACGGAGACACCCGAGATGCGGGCCATGTGCTCGACCTCGGACGCGCCGAGGGAGTGGATGACCAGCTGCGGGAACTCCTTCTTGATGGCGGCGAAGTGCTCCTCGTAGTACTCCACGCCGTAGTCCGGGTGGTGCCCGCCCTGGAACATGACCTGCGTGCCGCCCAGCTCGACGGTCTCCGCGCAGCGGCGCAGGATGTCGTCCAGGTCGCGGGACCAGCCCTTGGCGGTGTCCTTGGGCGCGGCGTAGAACGCGCAGAACTTGCACGCCGTCACGCACACGTTGGTGTAGTTGATGTTCCGCTCGATGATGTACGTCGCGATGTGCTCCGTACCGGCGTAGCGGCGGCGGCGCACGGCGTCAGCGGCCTTGCCGAGGGCGTGCAGCGGCGCGGAGCGGTAGAGCTCGACGGCTTCCTCGGGGGTGATCCGCCCGCCCTCCGCGGCGCGGTCGAGTACGGACTGAAGGTCGGCGTTCTCGGTCACCGGGCGTCCCTTTCGAGGTTCTTGGGCGGGCATGCGTCACGACCGATCCAGCGTACGCCAGGGCATTTGGGGCCCGGCCACCTCCCACCGGTGGCGCGGGGAGGCACCCGGCGGAGGCGGCCGGTGCCTCGCTTCCTTCTTGCCGCGAATAGCGGCGGAAGGAATTCGCCAGGCCCGGCAGCGGCCGGAAATGGTGCGCGGCGCCGGAATCCATCCCTTCGTTCGTTCAATATTCACCAAGAATTCCGGAGGGAATCCGGGGCGGAAGGGACGGCGGAACGGACAAGAAAGAAAGTTGTATGGGGCAAGGAAAAAGTAAGGGGCCGGCGCCTCGTACGAACGGCCGGCCCCCCGGGTCAGGCGCCCAGCAGATCCACCCGCACGTCCGCCGGGAAGCCCGTCGTCGGGCCCGTGCGGCGGGCGAATTCCGTGACACCGCGCAGCTGGTCGGGGCCGAAGCGGAAATCCAGCGTGGTGAAGTACTTCGCGAGCACGTCCTCGTCGAAGTGCTCCCAGCGCGCCGCCTGCTCGGCGACCTTGCCGACCTCCTCCAGGGACAGGTCGCGGGAGGCCAGGAACGCCTCGTGCACCTTCTGTACGACGACCGGCTCGCGCTCCAGGTAGTCGCGCCGGGCCGCCCACACCGCGAAGACGAACGGCAGGCCGGTCCAGTCCTTCCACATCTGGCCGAGGTCGTGCACCTCCAGGCCGAGCCGGGGCGCCTCGTGCAGGTTGGCGCGCAGCGCGGCGTCCCCGATGAGGACCGCGGCGTCCGCCTCCTGCATCATCACGCCCAGGTCGGGCGGGCAGGTGTAGTAGTCGGGCGTGACGCCGACCTGCTCGGCGAGCAGCAGCTGCGCCAGCCGCACAGAGGTGCGGGAGGTCGAGCCGAGCGCGACCCGAGCGCCGTCCAGCTTGTCCAGCGGCTTCTGCGAGACGATCACGCAGGACATCACCGGGCCGTCGCAGCCGACCGCGATGTCGGGGAAGGCGACCAGCTGGTCGGCGTGCTTGAGGAACTCGACGAGGGTGATCGGCCCCATGTCCAGCTCGCCGCTGACCAGCTTCTCGTTCAGCTGGTCGGGGGTGTCCTTGGTGAGCTCCAGGTCGAGCAGGGTGCCCGTACGGGCCAGGCCCCAGTAAAGGGGCAGGCAGTTCAGAAACTGGATGTGGCCCACTCGCGGCCGGGCCCGGCGGTGGCCGGAGGTCGGTGCGGGTGCGTCTCCTACGGTTGAATTGTCCACATGTGGAGGCTAGACCCGCGGGGCTCGCCGCGAGGCAGCGGGGCCTCCGGACGACAGCGAGAACCGGGCGGAACCCCGGTGAGAAGCGGGCGGGAACCCTGGCGAGAACCGACCGGGAACCCCGGCACGAAGATAAACGTGATCTTTGGCTCTTCCGCCTTCTGAGCGCACCGTGCTAGGCTCAGCGCAAGTTGCAGTTTGGTTTCCCTTGCAGTACAGAGCCTGCGGATCATGTGACCCGCAGGCATTTGTAGTTTTCAGACTTCTTTGCAGGTTCTGGAGCAGGGCAACCCTTTGGCCCAAGGAGGGCTTATGGCTACCGGAACCGTCAAGTGGTTCAACGCCGAGAAGGGCTTCGGCTTCATCGCCCAGGACGGCGGCGGCCCCGATGTCTTCGTCCACTACTCCGCGATCAACGCCTCTGGCTTCCGCTCCCTTGAGGAGAACCAGCAGGTGAACTTCGACGTCACGCAGGGTCCGAAGGGCCCGCAGGCGGAGAACGTCACCCCGGTCTAAGTTGCCCGGGCCGGCCGGTCGCGGCCGTTAGTAGCAGTACCCAAGGAGCCCTGCTCCGCCACTTCGGTGGCGAGCGGGGCTCCTGCCTTTTTACGGAAGGCCATCCGACAAAAGGGGCAGAAAAGGTGAAGCCCCGCGCCGCCTCCCCCACAGAGGCGACACGGGACTCCAGTCTGACGCGCCCGGTTCGACGTACGACGGGCGGGGTCGGTTCCGCGCTCAACTACTTTCGTACAGCGCTTCTATGTCTTTCGCATAGTCCCGTGCAATGGCCATTCGCTTCAGTTTCAACGAAGGCGTGAGGTGGCCGGCCTCCTCGGTGAAGTCGGCGGGCAGTACGGCGAAGCGGCGGATGGACTCGGCGCGCGAGACGAGCCGGTTCGCGTCGTCGACGGCGCGCTGCAGGTCGGCCCGGAGCCGCTCGTCGTGCACCAGCTCCGCGAGCGGCACGTCTTGCTTCTTCTGCATCTGCCGCCAGTGCGCGAGCCCGTCCGGCTCCAGGGTGAGCAGCGCGGTGATGTACGGGCGGTCGTCGCCGATCACCAGGCACTGGCCGACCAGCGGATGCGCGCGCAGCCGGTCCTCCAGCGGCGCGGGCGCCACGTTCTTGCCGCTCGCGGTCACGATGATCTCCTTCTTGCGGCCGGTGATGGTGAGGTACCCGTCGGCGTCCAGCGCGCCGAGGTCACCGGTGGCGAACCACGCCTCCTCGTCCACGGCCGGGACGGCGCTCCCGCTCGCCGCGTCCCAGTACCCGCTGAAGACCTGGCCACCGCGGAGCAGCACCTCCCCGTCGTCGGCGATCCGGACCGCACTGCCGGGCAGCGGCCAGCCCACGGTGCCCAGGCGGGGCTTGAGGGGCGGGGTGACGGTGGCGGCCGCGGTGGTCTCCGTCAGGCCGTAACCCTCGAAGACCTGGATGCCGGCGCCCTCGTAGAACGCGGCCAGCCGCCGGCCGAGCGGGGAGCCGCCGCAGATCGCGTAGCGGACCCGGCCGCCGAGCGCCGCGCGGATGCGGCGGTAGACGAGCGGGTCGTACAGGCCGCGCGCCGCGCGCAGGCCGAGGCCAGGGCCCGGCCCCGTGCCGTGCTCCGCGGCCTCGACCGCCTCGCCGTAGCGGCGGGCGATCCGCGCCGCGCGGTCGAAGGAGGCGGCCCGGCCCATCTTCTCGGCGGTGGCCCGGCCGGTGTTGTGGACCTTCTCCAGTACGTACGGAATGGCCAGCAGAAAGGTCGGTCGGAAGCCGGCCAGGTCGGCGAGCAGGTCCTCGGTCTGAATGCTGGACGCGTGGCCCAGCTTCACCCGGGCCCGCAGACAGCCGACCGCCACCATCCGGCCGAAGACGTGCGAGAGCGGGAGGAAGAGCAGGGTGGAGGCGGGGTCCTTGCTGACCGACTTGAAGACGGGGTGCAGCAGTTCTATGGAGTTGTCGACCTCGGCGAAGAAGTTGCCGTGGGTGAGGACGCAGCCCTTGGGGTGTCCGGTGGTACCGGAGGTGTAGATCAAGGTGGCGGTGTCGGCGGGGCCGCGTGCGGCGCGCCGCTTGGTCACCTCGTACGGGAGCAGGTCGCGGCCCCCCGAGATGATCTGGCCGATGGCGCCGGTGTCCAGCTGCCAGAGGTGGGCGAGGTCCGGGAGGGCGCCGCGGACACCGCTGATCATGCGGGTCTGCTCGACGCTCTCCACGACGCAGGCCCGGGCGCCGGAGTCCGCCAGGATCGACTGGGCCTGGTGGGCCGAGGAGGTCGGGTAGAGGGGGACGGTGACCAGCCCCGCCGCCCAGGACGCGAAGTCGATCAGGGTCCACTCGTAGCTGGTGCCGGCCATGATGGCGAGCCGGTCGCCGGGGTTCAGGCCGTGTGCGATCAGTCCCTTGGCGAGGGCGAGTACCTGGTCGGCGAATTCGGCGGCGGTCACGTCGCGCCAGCTGCCGTCGTGCTGCTTGCGGGCGAGGACGACGTCGGTGGGGGCCGCGGCGGCGTTGTCGAAGGGGATGTCGCCGAGTGAGCCGGCGGGGACGGCGGGGGCGAGCGGCGGGACGGAGACCTCGCGGACGACCCCGTCCTCGACGGTCTTGTGCGGCGGGACCAGTACGGGCGTGGCGGGTGGTGCGGCTTCCTGGCTGGACACGAGCGGCTCCTCGGGTGCTGCTGCGGTACGGCTTCGGCTGCTGCTGGGGACGACGCTGCTGCTGGTACGGCGTGGTACGGGCTGCCCGGCTGCCCTGGCAAGGGTCCTGACGCCGGTTATTGCGCGCGTTCCTCCGCGCGTTCGAGGATCGCCGTCACGCCCAGGCCGCCCGCCGCGCAGATCGAGATCAGGCCGCGCACGGGCCTGCCGTCGGCGGCCGGTTCGCGTGCGGCAAGGAGCTCGGCGAGGGTGGCGACGATGCGGGCGCCGGTCGCGGCGAAGGGGTGGCCGGTGGCGAGCGAGGACCCGGCGACATTGAGCCGGTCGCGGTCGACCGGGGCCAGTCCCTGCTTCTCCCAGGCGGCGAGGGTGGCGAGCACCTGGGAGGCGAACGCCTCGTGGATCTCGACCAGGTCGAAGTCCTCGATGCCGAGCCCGGCCCGCCCCAGCATCCGCGGCACGGCGTACGCGGGCGCCATCAGCAGCCCGTCGTCCCCGTCCACGTAGTCCACGGCGGCCGTTTCGTACGCGGTGAGGTAGGCCAGCGGCTTGAGGCCGCGGGCGCTCGCCCACTCCTCGCTCGCCAGCAGCACGGTCGCCGCGCCGTCCGTCAGCGGCGTGGAGTTGCCCGCCGTCATCGTGGCGTCGCCGTCCCGGACGCCGAAGACCGGCTCGAGCCGGGCGAGCTTCTCGACGGTGGAATCCGGCCGCAGGTTCTGATCGCGGTCCAGGCCGCGGAAGGGGACGACCAGCTCCTTGAGGAAGCCGCGGTCGTACGCGGCGGCGAGCCGCTGGTGGCTGGTCGCGGCCAGGGCGTCCTGGTCGGCGCGCTGGATGCCCCACTTCCTGGCCGTGCGGGCCGCGTGCTCGCCCATGGAGAGGCCGGTACGCGGCTCGGCGTTGCGGGGGATCTCGGGAACGAGGTGGCGCGGGCGAATGCGGGAGAGCTGCTTGAGGCGGGCACCGGCCGACTTCGCGCGGCGGGTGGCCAGCAGGATCTTGCGCAGCTCCTCGTTGACGCCGAGCGGGGCGTCGCTGGCGGTGTCCGAGCCGCCGGCGATCGCGCTGTCCGTCTGGCCGAGGGCGATCTTGTTGGCTGCGGCGATGACGGCCTGCAGGCCGGTGCCGCACGCCTGCTGGATGTCGTACGCGGGGGTGCGCGGGTCCAGCCCCGAGCCGAGCACCGTCTCGCGGGCCAGGTTGAAGTCGCGGCTGTGCTTGAGCACCGCGCCCGCAACGAACTCGCCGATCCGCTCGCCCTCCAGGTCGAACCGCTCCACCAGGCCGTCCAGCGCGGCGGTCAGCAGCTCCTGGTTGGCGGCGGTGGCGTACGGGCCGTCCGAGCGGGCGAAGGGGATGCGGCTGCCGCCGATCACCGCGACCCGCCGGATGCCTGCGGCGCTCTCCTGCGTACTCATCCTCGACCAGCTCCTGACCCTTGAGTAACCTTACTCAGAAGTAAATTTACGCGAGATCCAGGAGCCGGCCAATGCCCGATCGCTACCTTCGTTTCACGCAATCCGGTCCGGGCCGCTTCGTGACCCGGCGGCTGGGGCTGCCGCAGCCGGCGCCGCTGCACCGGTGGAGCGCGGAGCGGCCGGTACTGGACGGGCCGCTGCTGCATCTGACGGCCGGTAAGAGCACGGTCGATCCCTCGGCGGTGCTGGCCTGCGCCGGGCTGCCGGTGCACACCTCGCAGCAGGCCGGGGCGCAGTACGCGGCGGTCGTCGTGGACGCCACGGGCGCGGGCGACGTGGCCGCCCTGCGCGAGGTGTACGAGGGGCTGCACCCCGTGATGCGGTCGCTGACGGACGACGCCCGGGTGGTCGTACTCGGCTCGGCGCCCGATCCGACGGACCATCACCAGGCCGCCGCGCAGCAGGCCCTCGAAGGGTTCGTGCGGTCGCTCGGCAAGGAGGTGGGCCGCGGCCGCACGGCCCACCTGCTGCGGCTGGCACCGGCGTCCGCCGGGGCCGCGGAGTCCACCCTGCGCTTCCTGCTCTCGCCCCGGTCCGCATACGTGAGCGGGCAGGTCATCGGCGTCGGAGCGGCCGACGACATCACCGTCCCCGAGGACTGGGACCGGCCGCTGGACGGGCGGACCGCGCTGGTCACCGGGGCCGCGCGGGGCATCGGCGCGGCGGTCGCGGAGACGCTGGCCCGGTACGGCGCGCGGGTCGTCTGCCTGGACGTGCCGCAGGCCGAGGCGGACGTGCGGGCGGTCGCCGAGCGGCTGGGCGGACAGGCCCTCACGCTGGACATCACCGCTCCGGACGCGGGCGAGCGGATCGCCGCCGCGCTCCCCGACGGGCTGGACGTCCTCGTCCACAACGCGGGGATCACCCGGGACCGGCGGCTGGCCAACATGGCGGCCGACCGCTGGGACGCCGTACTGGACGTCAACCTCGCCTCCGTCCTGCGCACCACCGACCACCTGCTGGCCGCCGGCACGCTGCGGCGCGGCACGGGCCGGGTCGTCGCCACCGCGTCCATCGCCGGGATCGCGGGCAACACCGGGCAGACCAACTACGCGGCGAGCAAGGCCGGAATCATCGGGCTGGTCCGCTCGCTGGCGCCGCGGGCCGCGGAGGAGCACGGCGTGACGGTCAACGCCGTGGCCCCCGGCTTCATCGAGACGAAGATGACCGCCGCCGTACCGCTCTTCATCCGGGAGGCGGGGCGCCGGATGAACTCGCTCGGCCAGGGCGGCCTCCCCGTGGACGTCGCCGAGACCATCGCCTGGCTCGCGAGCCCGGCCTCCGGCGGCGTCAACGGCCAGGTCGTCCGGGTCTGCGGGCAGAGCCTGCTGGGGGCGTGATGACGGAGCTGACTCTTCCGCGGGCGCCGCGGCTGATGCCCGCGCTGGCCAAGGGCGCGCTGACCGGCGTGGGCAAGCGGCCGCGGGCGGACGCGCCGCTGCCCGCCCTACGCCTCACGCTGCCCGGCGTACGGGCCGACCCGGCGCGTACCGCCGCGTACGCCGAGGTCTGTGGCTTCCCCGCGGACAGCCCTTTCCTGCCGGTCACCTACCCGCACATCCTCGGCTTCCCGCTGGCCGCGCGGCTGATGAGCGCCCGGAACTTCCCGCTCCCGATGCTCGGCCTCGTCCACACCACGATCGAGATCGTCCAGCACGCGCCGCTGTACGCGGACCGGCCGCTGGACCTGACGGTGTACGCCCAGGAGCTGCGGCCGCACCGGCGGGGCACCGAGGCGGTTCTGGTCACGGAGGCGCGGCGGGACGGTGAACCGGTGTGGGAGGACCGCAGCACCTACCTGGCCCGGCACCGGACGGAGGACACGACGAGCACTCCCCCGCCGGACGGTCCTGAGCTGCCGGCCCGCGCCGAATGGCAGCTGCCCGCCGGCCTCGGCCGCCGGCACGCCGCCGTCTCCGGCGACTACAACCCCATCCACCTCCACCCGCTGACCGCCCGCGCGCTCGGCTTCCCGCGCGCGATCGCGCACGGCATGTGGACCGTCGCGCGATGCGCCGCCGAGGCCGTACCGGCCGACGCCCCGGCGCTGCGCCTCACCGCCCGCTTCCGCGCCCCGGTCCTGCTCCCGGCGACCGTCACCTACCGCTCCGACGGCCAAGCCTTCCGGCTGGCCGGCGAATCCGGCCGAAAAGAGTGCATCCATCTGGAGGGGAACATCCGAATACCTGGTTGACCCGCGCGCGGGTCGTCGCGGCGGCACGGCCCGGACCCCGCCGCGTCGCCGCGGCCGCCTCCGCGCGAGGTCACCCGCCGGGCGCCCACCGCTCGCCGCCCAACAGGGGGCCGAGGCCCGTCCAGGCGAAGTTCATCAGCGTCGCCGCGGTCTCCTTGGCAGAGGGGCGGGCGTCCTCCGGGCGGGCGTTGGCCCACTCGGCGAGCGACTCGGCCGCCCCGACGAGCGCGTGGGCCAGCCCCGACACCTCGCGCTCCGCCAAGTTCTCGTCGCAGCCCGCCTCCCGCGCCGTGGCCCCGATCAGGCCGGTCACGAACTCGATGATCTCCGCGCGCATCGCGGCGACCTCCAGGGCGAACGGCTCACCGTGCGTACGCGCCTGCTGGTGCAGCACCGCCCACCCCTCCGGGTGCTCGGCGGTGTGCGCGAAGAAGCCCTTCAGCCCGCTCCACAGCTGCCGGTCGGCCGCCGCGCCCTGCTCCACGGCGTCCCGGACGGCCGCGACCAGCGCCGCCGCCTCCCGCTGGATGACCGCGGTGAAGAGCTCCTCCTTGGAGTTCAGATAGAGGTAGACCAGCGGCTTGGACACCCCGGCGACCTCGGCGATCTCGTCCATCGAGGCGGCCCGGTACCCCCGCCGCGCGAACGTCAGCACGGCCGCGTCCATCATCTGCTGCTCGCGCACCGCGCGCGGCACCCGCTTGTTCTTCACGCCACCCACACCGAACGTCCTTCCACCCCGCGCGCTTACTACCAAGTAAGTTTACGGACCGCCTGTCGAGGAGCGGCCCTGTCCTTCAGGCCAGATACAACGCACCGCGCCCCGGAGCCGGTGGGCTTCGGGGCGCGGTGCGTCAGGTGCGGGACGGGTCAGGCCGCGGGGGCCGGGACCGTCACCTTCCGGTCGGCCTCGACGGTGGCGGTCGCCAGGTCGGGGTCGCCGTCCAGGCTGATGCTGGTGGCGTTGGCGTACGCCTCGCGGTCCAGGATCTTCTCCTTGGCGGAGACCAGGATCGGGATGACGGCCTGGCCGGCCACGTTGGTGGCGGTCCGCATCATGTCCAGGATCGGGTCGATGGCCATGAGGAGACCGACACCGGCCAGCGGGAGGCCCAGCGTGGAGAGG
Organism: Streptomyces purpurogeneiscleroticus; assembly: GCF_020024005.1. Classification (NCBI taxonomy): domain Bacteria; kingdom Bacillati; phylum Actinomycetota; class Actinomycetes; order Kitasatosporales; family Streptomycetaceae; genus Streptomyces; species Streptomyces purpurogeneiscleroticus. The sequence continues at coordinate 5,978 of NZ_NHSG01000423.1, read as the reverse complement.
GTCAGGGTCAGCATGACCGTGGCGCCGGTGAGGCCGGCGGTGGCGGCCGAGCCGATGACCGAGACGAAGGCGATCAGGATGTAGTCGCCGACACCGAGCGGGACGTCGAAGATCTGCGCGATGAAGATCGCGGCGAGCGCCGGGTAGATCGAGGCGCAGCCGTCCATCTTGGTCGTCGAGCCGAAGGGCACGGCGAAGGACGCGTACTCCTTCGGGACGCCGAGGCGCTCGACGACCTTCTGGGTGACCGGCATGGTGCCGACCGAGGAGCGCGAGACGAAGGCCAGCTGGATGGCGGGCCAGGCGCCCTTGAAGAACTGCAGCGGGCTGACCTTGGCGACGGTCGCCAGCAGCAGCGGGTACACGCCGAACATCACCAGCGCGCAGCCGACGTAGATGTCGACGGTGAAGGTCGCGTACTTGCCGATGAGGTTCCAGCCGTACGTGGCGATCGCGTTGCCGATGAGGCCGACGGTGCCCAGCGGGGCCAGGCGGATGACCCACCACAGGGCCTTCTGCAGCAGTTCGAGCGCCGAGCGGCTGAGCTTGAGGACCGGCTCGGCCTTCTCGCCCAGCTGGAGCGCCGCGATGCCGACGACGGCCGCCATGAAGACGATCTGCAGGACCTGCAGCTCGGTGAAGGGCGTGATGATGTCGGTCGGGACGATCCCGGTCAGGAAGTCGATCCAGGTACCGGCCTCTTCGGGCTTGGAGCCGTCGGCGGGCGTGAGGCCCGTACCGGCGCCGGGGTCGGTGACCAGGCCGATCGCCAGGCCGATCGCGACGGCGATCAGCGAGGTGACCATGAACCACAGCAGGGTGCGGGTGGCGAGCCGGGCGGCGTTGTTGACCTGCCGCAGGTTGGTGATCGACACCACGATGGCGAAGAAGACCAGCGGGGCGACGGCCAGCTTCAGCAGCTGGACGAAGAGCTCACCGATCTTGCCGAGGGTGGTGACCAGCCAGCCGATGTCGCCGCTCTTGGCGATCCAGCCGAGGAGCACACCGAGGACGAGACCCAGCAGGATCTGCGCCCAGAAGGGGACTCTCGGTATGCGGGAGGTCTTGGCAGGGGTGGTCTCGGAAGACGTGGACAACGGGCACACTCCGGGTGCGTGCAGGCTTTCGGGACGAGGCGTGGAGCGCCAGGAGGTCCGTTTGCGGGATCTCCGGCCGCTGGAGGACGTCGCGAGGACGTCAGCGGCGACAACAGGCCGCGGACTCACAGCGGCAAAGATCGACGTGCAGGCGCGCCACGAGCGTGAGGCTCATGGGGAACAAGTGCGCTGCTGCTGTCTTCATGTCCGATACGTTAACACTTGAACTTTGGGGTACTCAAAGAAAATCTTTGGCATCCCCCGACCCCGCACCGGACGTAAAACGCCAACGCCCGCCGGTGGAGCGGAAACTCCACGGGCGGGCGTCGGCGGTGTGTGAGGCGTCTTACACGCCGGAGGGCCGGCGGCGCGGCGGTCTCAGGCGGCGCCGTCCTCCTGGCTCCGGTTGGCGGCGAGCCGCTCCTTCTGGCGGTCGACCTTGGCCACGATCTGCTGGGACATCGCGTCCCGCTGCTTGCGCAGCAGCACGAAGCTGAGCGGCGCGGAGATCACGATGGCGAGCAGCAGCATCCAGATGAGGTTCGAGTCGCCGATACCCAGCGGGATGACGCGGAAGTACGCGAGGACCCAGACGACCGCGAAGCAGGCGACGAAGAGGCCCAGACGGGCAGCGGTGTACAGGAGTGCGGCGTGCTTCTGGCTGCTCACGGTCGGACCTTCTTCTCAACGACAACCGAAAGGGTCTGCATCCAGTCAAGCACAGCGGTCTGTGTGATCTTTCCCGCCCCCGGACCCGGGCGCCTCAGTGCAGCTCCTGCCACATGGTGATGTCGTCGCGGTAGTCGTCGTCGGCGACCTTGATGGCGCCGGGGACCCGGCCGACCTCCTTGTATCCGCAGGAGGCGTAGAAGCGGTCCGCTCCGGTGCCGCCGCGGCAGGTGAGCCGTATGGCACGTATCCCTTCGGTGGCCCGCGCGGCGTCCTCGACCGCCGCCATCAGCTCGCGGCCCACGCCCCGCCCCTGCAGGGAGGGGTGCACCATCACGCTGTAGACCCACAGGTAGTGCCGCATGAGCCGGTGCGTGTTCGCGTACAGGAACGCGGTCGCGAGCGGGGTGCCGTCCGCGTCCCGGCCGACGAGCAGGCGGGCCCGGCCCTCGGCCATCGCGGCCAGGTGCTTGATCAGCTCGGGACGGATGTCCTCGCCGGTCACGGGCGGCACGAACCCGACAGCCCCGCCGGCGTTCGAGACATCCGCCCACAACGCGCAGACCCCCTCGCGCAGTTCAGGGGTGACAGAAGGGTCCAGGTCGAAGCGCACGCTCATGACCTGGACCCTAATTCGTCACTCCGGTGACCGGAAAGCGCTTTCCGTCACACCCGCATCGGCTGCGGCTCCTCGCGGCGGTTGGCGTCCGGGCCCGGGTACTCGCGGATGATCTCGTACCGGGTGTTCCGCTCGACCGGCCGGAAGCCGGCGTCCCGGATGAGGTCCAGCAGGTCCTCGCGGGTGAGCTTGTTCGGCGTGCCGTAGTTGTCGGCGTCGTGCGTGATCTTGTACTCGACGACCGAGCCGTCCATGTCGTCGGCGCCGTGCTGCAGGGCGAGCTGGGTGGTCTGGAGACCGTGCATGACCCAGAAGCACTTCACGTGCGGCACGTTGTCGAAGAGGAGACGGGAGACCGCGAAGGTCTTCAGGGCCTCGGCGCCGGTGGCCATGGTCGTGCGGGCCTGCAGCTTGTTGCGGACCTTGCCGTCCTGCATGTCCACGAAGTCGTGCTGGTAGCGCAGCGGGATGAAGACCTGGAAGCCGCCGGTCTCGTCCTGCAGCTCACGCAGCCGCAGCACGTGGTCCACGCGGTGACGCGGCTCCTCGATGTGCCCGTACAGCATGGTGCTCGGGGTCTTGAGGCCCTTCTGGTGCGCCAGGCGGTGGATGCGCGACCAGTCCTCCCAGTGGGTGCGGTGGTCGACGATGTGCTGCCGGACCTCCCAGTCGAAGATCTCGGCGCCGCCACCGGTCAGCGACTCCAGACCGGCCTCGATCAGCTCGTCGAGGATCTCCGAGGCGTCCATGCCCGAGATGGACTCGAAGTGGTGGATCTCCGTTGCCGTGAACGCCTTCAGCCCGACGTTCGGCAGGGCTTCCTTGAGGGCCTTCAGGGAGCGGGGGTAGTAACGCCAGGGCAGGTTCGGGTGCAGGCCGTTGACGATGTGCAGCTCGGTGAGGTTCTCGTTCTCCATGGCCTTGGCCAGGCGGACGGCCTCCTCGATGCGCATCGTGTACGCGTCCTTCTCGCCCGGCTTGCGCTGGAAGGAGCAGTACGCGCAGGAGGCGGTGCACACGTTCGTCATGTTGAGGTGACGGTTGACGTTGAAGTGCACGACGTCGCCGTTCTTGCGGGTGCGCACCTCGTGCGCGAGGCCGCCGAGCCACGCCAGGTCGTCGGACTCGTAGAGGGCGATGCCGTCCTCGCGGGTCAGCCGTTCACCGGCGTGGACCTTCTCCTCCAGCTCGCGCTTGAGCCCAGCGTCCATTCCGGTCCGCCTCCCATTGTTTTCTACCGATACGACCTCGACCGAGCGTACTCCCCCGGTCTTCGGCCGGGAGGTGCCCCCATACGCAACCGCTTCGCGGCCGCTACGACTCCTCGGGCAGCTCCCCGACCCGGTTCTCCCACTTCGTGGAGAGCACGATCGTGGTGCGCGTACGGGAGACGCCCTTGGTGCCGGAGAGCCGGCGGATGGTCCGCTCCAGGCCGTCCACGTCGTCCACCCGGACCTTGAGCATGTACGAATCGTCGCCCGCGATGAACCAGCAGTCCTCGATCTCGGTGAGGTCGCGCAGCCGGTGGGCGAGCTCCTCGTGATCGGTGGCGTCCGAGAGCGAGATGCCGACCAGCGCCGTGACGCCCAGGCCCAGAGAGGCGGCGTCGACGGTCGCGCGGTAGCCGGTGATCACGCCGGCCGACTCCAGCCGGTTGATGCGGTCCGTGACGCTGGGGCCGGACAGGCCCACCAGCCGGCCGAGCTCCGCGTACGAGGCCCTGCCGTTCTCGCGCAGTGCCTGGATGAGCTGCCTGTCCACCGCGTCCATTGCGTCCCCGACCTTTCAATCTTTCCGCATTGCCACTACTGATTACAGAATCTAAGGCATGCAGGGCGATTTAGCCCGCAATCCCAGGTAAAAAACAGAGATTGATCACTGACCTCTGCCGGCGCCGCCCGCGCCGCCACCGAGCTCGCCCGCCCAGCGCCGGTACAGGCCGTGCGGCACATCCGCCGCGTCCAGCGCCCGGCCCGCCACGAAGTCCACCAGGTCCTGTATGTGCGTCGCCCCCGCGTAGAACGCGGGCGAGGCCGGCAGCACCACGGCGCCCGCCTCGTCCAGGGCGACCAGGTGCTTGAGGGTCTGCCCGTTCAGCGGCGTCTCGCGCACCGCGACGACCAGCTTGCGGCGCTCCTTCAGCGTCACGCTCGCCGTCCGTTGCAGGAGGTCCTTGGAGAGCCCCAGCGCCACCCCGGCCACGCACGCCGTGCTGGCCGGCACGATCAGCATGCCCTTGGCGGGATACGAGCCCGAGGACGGGCCCGCGGCCAGGTCACCGGCCGGCCAGTGCCGTACGTCCGCGAGATCCGCCTCCGTGATCCGGAAGGTCTCCGGCTTGCCGTCCGCGCCGCGCGCCAGCCATTCGCGCAGGTCCGCACGCCAGTGCGCGTCCCGGAAGGAAATCCCGGTCTCGTCCAGCAGCGTCAGCCGCGAGGCCCGGCTGACCACCAGGTCGACGGCCTCGCCCGCGGCCAGCAGGCCGCGCAGCACGGACGCGGCGTACGGGGTCCCGGACGCGCCGGAGACCCCGACCACCCACGGCCTGCGGGGACCGGTGCCGGCGTGCTGACTGGTGACGTTGTGCGGCGGCTCCACGGCACCGAGCCTATCCGGCGGAACCAGGAGCACCGTCACAGCCGTTCTTGCCTGTGAGGGCGCGCGGCCGTCGCGCGGACCTCGGCGGACATGCCGGTACGGCGGACACCGGCCGGCAGGCGAGGAGGGCCGGACATGGGAGCACGCGCCAAACCCGCTGCGCTGCTGGTGCTGGCCTGGGTCGGGCTGCTCTGGCTGCTGGAGACGGTCGACGTGGCCACCGGCCACGCGCTGGACAGCTTCGGCATCCGGCCGCGCGAGCTGAGCGAGCTGGTCGACGTGCTCCCGGCGACCGCCGTGCACTTCGGCTTCGCCCACCTCATGGCCAACACCCTCCCGCTGCTCGTGCTCGGCTTCCTGGCCGGGCTGCGCTCCGGGATCCGCAGACTGGCCGGTGTCACGCTCCTCATCGCCCTCGTCAGCGGCCTGGGCGTCTGGCTGATATCCCCGCCGGGCAGCAATACCGCGGGCGTCTCCGGAGTGATCTTCGGGCTCTTCGGCTATCTCGTCGTGCGCGGCTTCATCGAGCGCAAGGCGCTGGACATCGCCATCGGCGTGCTCGTCACGGTGCTCTACGGCTCGATCCTGTGGGGCGCGCTCCCGGCCTCGGACGGCATCAGCTGGCAGGCGCACTTCTTCGGGCTGGCCGGCGGGGCGCTGGCCGCGTACGTCTTCCGCGTGCGGACGCCGGGCCTCCGCACGGAAGGCCGCGTCCCGTAGTCTCAGCAGGCGGCGGCGCCGGGCCACGGCCCAGCGCCGCCGGAGACACCATTCACGTCATCGGGGGGATCAGCCCGTGGTCGAGTTCGACAAGTCCGCATCCGAACCGCCGTCGGAAGGACAGCCGCCCCAGAACGGCGGGCAGCAGCAACCGCACGGCCAGCAGGGGCAGCAGCCCTATGGCCAGCCCTATCCGCAGCAGGGGCAGCCGTACGGCCAGCCGCAGGGGCAGCAGCCCGGTTACGGCTACCCCGCCCCGCCGCCCGGCCCCGGCC
>NZ_NHSG01000422.1:0-2645 GCF_020024005.1 Streptomyces purpurogeneiscleroticus | reverse complement strand
CTCCCGGCCCGCCAACAACCTTACGGAGACCACCCATGCCTGAGTACCGCCGCATCCTCCTCGACGGCGCCGTCGTCGAGACCGTCCGCGAGGGCGAGGAACTGGTGGCCGGCGACGGCCGCCGCGTCAAGACCGACGACGCCCGGCACCTGCCGCCCGTCGTCCCCTCCAAGGTCATCGCAGTACATCTGAACCACCGCAGCCGGGTGGCGGAGTTCCAGATCAAGCTGCCCGCGACCCCCACCTACTTCCACAAGCCCACCTCCTCCCTCAACTCCCACCAGGGCGCCATCGTCCGCCCCGAGGGCTGCAAGTGGCTCAACTACGAGGGCGAGGTCGCCATCGTCATCGGCAGGACCGCGCGCAACATCGCACCGGCCGACGCGGGGGAGTACATCGCGGGCTACACCGTCGCCAACGACTACGGCCTGCACGACTTCCGCGACACCGACGCGGGATCGATGCTCCGCGTCAAGGGCTCCGACACCCTCTGCCCGCTCGGCCCGGGCCTGGTCACCGACTGGGACTTCCGCGGCAAGTACCTCCGCACCTACGTCAACGGCGAACTCGTCCAGGACGGCTCCACCGACGAGATGGAGTGGGACATGCACTACCTCGTCGCCGACATCGCCCGCACCATCACCCTGTACCCCGGCGACGTCCTGCTCTCCGGTACGCCCGCCAACTCCCGGCCCGTACAGCCCGGCGACGTCGTCGAGGTCGAGGCCGAGGGCCTGGGCCGGCTCACCAACCACATCGTGACCGGCCCGGCCGCGATCCGCGGCGACGTCGGCGCCCAGCCCACCGAGTCCGAGGAGGTCCGCTCCACCGCGCTCGGCGGCGACTGGGAGTTCCGCGGCATCCGCCCGCCGAAGCGGGGCTGATGGCCGGCCCGGCGGACCGCCCGGGGCCGTGTGACCTGTGGATAGGCTGGCCGGCATGACGGAAGCAGCCAAGCAGGCACGCGGCCGCCGCGGCCACCGGGAGGTGGGGTACGGCGAGGGCCGGGACGCCCTGCTCAACGCGGCGGTACGGGTCGTGGCGCGGGGCGGCCTGCGCAAGCTGACCTACCGGGCCGTCGCCGAGGAAGCCGGCGTCACCCACGGCCTCGTCGTGCACCACTTCGGGTCCCGCGACGCCCTCATCGAGGAGGCGCTGGGGTACGTCGTACGGCAGAGCCTGAGCAGCAGCCTCCTGGAGCCGGGCACCGGCCGGCCCGAGGACTTCGCGGCCGGCGTCTCCGCCATGGTCGAGACCGGGCCCGACCTCCAGGCGTTCCAGTACGAGCTGCTGCTCGAAGCGCGCCGCCGCCCGGACCTGCTGCCCCAGGTGCGCGGCCTGTACGACGCCTACTTCGACGCCTCCGCCCGGGAACTCTCCCGCATGCTGCCGCACGAGCCGAGCCCCGCCCTCGCGCGGCTCGTGTTCGCGGCGCTGGACGGGCTCGTCCTGCACCAACTGACCTTCGGCGACGCGGCGAACACGGCGGCAGCGCTCGATGAACTGTGTTCGCTGCTGGGCCGGCTGGCGACCGCGGAAGAGGAGAAGCGGGCCTGAGCGGCACCTGCGGGCTTCGGCTGCCGGATCGGGGGCTCGGTCATGTGCCCGCGTTCCCCCGTAGTTCCTCCACGGCCGTGCGGGCCGCGGTGCCGATCACTGCGTCGGCCCGGGGCAACACGCTGTCGGCGCGGGCCGCCTGGGTGAAGACCACCGCGGTGTATGTACTGCCGTCGGCCAGTTCGACCACCCCCGCCTCGTGCCGCATCGAGCCAAAGGTGCCCGTCTTGCCCGACACGGTCACATCGTCGTACGGGAACCCGGACGCCAGCCGGTGGCGCCACGGCTGGCGGCCCATGACCTCGCGCATGAACGCGCAGCGCTCGGCGGATGCCGCCCGTCCGGTCCAGATCGCCCGCAGCAGCCGCGCCATGTCGGCGGGCGTGGAGGCGGCCTTCGACAAGGGGTTGTAGACGGCCTCGGGCACGGTGTCGTCGTTGCTTGTCAGCCGCGCCATCGCGGCGGGCAGCGAGTCCGTACCGGTCTCCGTGAGCAGCCGGTCCCAGGTCCCCGCGACGCCGCCGTGGATACGGGTGTCCGGCATGTCCAGATCGCGGCAGACCTCGTCCACCACGGAGGTGCCGACCGTGCGGAGCAGCGCGTCGGCCGCCGTGTTGTCGGAGACGCTCATCATCATGACCACCAGGTCGCGCAGCGACATCGTGACGGGGTCCCGCAGGATCGAGATGCCGGTGGGACCGGCGACCCGGTCCGGCGGCTCCAGGGTCAGCCGCTCGCGCGGGTCGAGTTCTCCCGCGTCCACCAGCCGGCAGAAGGCCACCATCAGCGGCACCTTGTAGACGGACCCCATGGGCACCGCCTGGTCGGGGTCGATGGTCACCTGTGCCGAGGGCCGGTCCAGCTCCGCCACGTGCAGCCAGCCGCGCACGCCCGCGTCGGCGAACATCTCGCGGATCGTGCGCTCCACGCCGCTTCCCCGTCGCGTGCCTCTCATGTCGCCGCCTGCCGTTCGAGGGTGTCCACCAGCAGCTGGGCCGTGTCCGCGGTGTCCGCCGCGGCCGGCCGCCGCGGGTCCCACACCACCCGCAGCCGCAGTGGCAGCGCCGGATCGGTCGCCGGCCTGCGCT
>NZ_NHSG01000421.1:0-26388 GCF_020024005.1 Streptomyces purpurogeneiscleroticus | reverse complement strand
GGCCGGGGCCGGGGCCGGCTGACGCTCGGTGATCGATCGCAGACAGTTGCGCCTCGGCTGGGGTAAAGATTCTTGCTTGCCCCGGTCCGTCATGGTCTCCAGCCGTCACATTCAGTCGCTTTGCTGCTAGCGACCCCGTCGCGCGGCAGCAGTCGGCAGGCTCCTCCCGTACGGGCTCCTTCCGTACGGGGCCGAAGGCCCGTACGGGGCGGCGGAAGAGGAGGCGGTCGTGACCACTCAGCGGCCGCGGGCGGGGAATCTGCCTGCAGAGACGACCGAGTTGATCGGGCGCCGAACGGAGCTGACGCAGGTGCGGCGGCTGCTCGGGGGCTCCCGGCTGGTGACGCTGACCGGGGTCGGTGGAGTCGGCAAGACCCGGCTGGCACTGCGCGCGGCGACCGAGGCGCAGCCGCACCTCCGCGACGGGGCGTGGTGGGTGGAGCTCTCCCCGCTGCAGCGCGGTGCCCTGCTGACGCACACCATCGCCGAGGCGCTCCCCTTGGCGGACCAGTCCACCCGTCCGATGATCGAGGTACTGGCGGACTACCTGGCGGGCCGTGAGCTGCTGCTGGTGCTGGATACCTGTGAGCACCTGGTGGCCGAGTGCGCCCTGGTGGCCGAGGCGCTGCTGGCAGCAGCGCCGGGGCTACGGATCCTGGTGACCAGTCGCCGGCCTCTGCGGATGCACGTGGAGCGGCTGCTGACCGTCGCGCCGCTGCCCGTGCCCGAGAACGAGAACGGGGCGGCCGGGAAGGCGGATGCGGTCGCCCTGCTCGCTGCCCGGGCCGCCGAGGCGGCGCCCGGTTTCGCCGTCACCAACGCCAACCGCCCCGGCCTCGTACGCCTGTGCCGCCGACTGGACGGCCTGCCGCTCGCGATCGAGCTCGCCGCCGCCCGCCTGCGGGAGTTGACCGTGGCGGAGCTGACCGAGCGGCTGGAGGACCGCTTCGCCGCACTGGGCGACACCGACGATCTGGTGGCGGATACCGAGCCTCCCTGGCACCAGGCGCTGCGCACCGCGATCGGCTGGAGCCACGAACTGTGCACCCCCGTCGAGCGGTTGGCCTGGGCCCGGCTGTCGGTCTTCGCCGACGGTTTCGACACCGAGGCGGCCCGGGCGGTCTGTGCCGACGCACACCTTCCGCAGCGCGAGATCCCGGATGTGCTGGACGCGCTGGCCGACAAGTCCCTTCTCACCCCCACACCAGGGGGCGGCCCCCGAGTGCGCTACCGGATGTTGGACACCATCCGCGAATACGGTGCCGGCTGGCTGCGCAACCTGGGCGAGGAGCACACACTGCGCCAACGGCACCTGCAGTATTACCAGTCGCTGGCCCACCACGCGGATGCCATGTGGATGGGGCCCGACCAGATCACCTGCTACGAGAACGTGCTCACCGAGCATGCCAACCTCCGCGCCGCGCTCGACTTCTGCCTCGGCGAAGGGGACGGACACACCGCACTCGATATCGGCGGCGCGTTGTGGTTCTTCTGGTTCGCCTGCGGCTTCGCCCGGGACGGCCGGCACTACCTGGACCAGGCCCTGGCCCTGGACCCGACCCCGGGACCGGTCCGGGCCAAAGCCCTGTGGGCCTGCGGCGTCGCCGCCATCGCCCAGGGCGAGGCGGAGGCCGTGCTCCGCCTCGCCGGCGCTTTCCGGCCGGCCGCGAGGGAAGAGACCGACGAGACCGCCCTGATCGCCGCCGCCTATCTGGAAGGCGGCAGCCTCACGGTCAGCGGTGAGCAGCAGCGGGCCGCGCAGGTACTCGATGCGTCACGGACCGGGCGTCCGGTCCGTGGACGTTATGACGCGGCGTGGTTCCTGGTACGGGCCGCCCGGGCCTTCGTCCACGTCCACCTCGGGCAGTTCGCCGACGCCGCGGCCGTCGCCGACGACCTGTGCACCGAGTGCGCCCGCCGCGGTGAAACCTGGGCCCATGCCTGGGGCGACTACATGCGCGCCCTCGCAGCGCTCGGGCTGGGACGGCCGGGGGAAGCCATGGCGCACGCCCGTACCGCCGTCAAGGGCAAACACCGCCTGCACGACAGCCTCGGCATCGCCATGGCCATCGACCTGCTCGCCTCCGCGACTGCCGCCTCCGGGCACGCCGAGCAGGCCGCGCGCCTCCTCGGCATCGCCGAGCAGATCTGGCACACCCTCGGCACCCCTCAGATGGGCATGCCCGAACTCGTCGCCGCCCGCCAGGCGTGCGAGACAGAGATCCGCCGCCTCATCGGCAGCGACGCCTACAAGACCGCCTTCCACTCCGGATACAACACCGATCCCGACACCGGCATCGACTACGCCCTCTATACGCCCGATACGCTTCGCCGCTCGCCATTGCCGGTGAATCACCCGCCCGGGACATAGCCGTGACCGTCCCTGTGCACCACTGATGCTCCCCCGCCCGGCCGCTCGGCCGCCCGGCGGGCAGCGAGCCGGTGAGAACCCGCCGCGTCGCCTTGCATTCCCCGTCAGTCGCAGGTCACCCGGTCACGCGGGATGTAGTGGGTACGGAACGGCTCGCGCTTCACTTCCTCGCCGCCCTGATAGAAGACCCGGTGCACGGTGACGTCGAAGCCTTCGAGCGGGGTCTGCGGCTCGCAGTTCTTCTTGGCACCCGGCCGCTCCCCCGGCTTCTCCACATTGGTGCGCGGCCCCTTGACCGCCTTCACGTCGTCGTACTTCTTGGTGCCGAGGAAGGTGACCGTCACGGAGGTATCGGTGGCCTTCGCCTGCATGTAGACGGCCTTGCCGGAGTCGTTGTTGAACTTGAGGTCCAGGCTTCCCCACGCGACCGTCGCCTCGCGGCCCTCGGGGTAGCGCTCGATGTAGAAGGAGTGCGCGCCGTGCTCCACGGGCTTGAGCCCGGCGAAGAACAACGCGTTGTAAACGGTGGTGGCCACGGAGGAGACACCGCCGCCTTCCGCCTTGGTGTACTGACCGTTGAGGATCATGGTGCCGTCGACAAAGCCATTGGCCTTGGTGCGCTCGCCGACGGTCTTGTTGAGGCTCCAGGTTTCGCCCGGCCGGACGAGGGAGCCGTTGATGAGTTCCGCGGCCCGTCCGATGTTCTTCGTACGGTAAGCGGCCGGTTCGAAGTTGACGGTGAAGGAGGACATCTTCTCCTTGAGGCCCAGCTGCGCGGCGTTCTCGCGGGTCACCTTCGGCTGGGTCTTCTCCGTCGCCACCTCGCCGGTACGGGCGGCCGCGCCCGAGCGCGTGAGCAGCGGCATTACAGCCTTGCGCAGCGCCTTGTCCGTGAACTCCTGGCCGGTCCTGGCGTCGGCGCCCACCACGACCCGGTCTCCGTCGAGATTCAGCTCGGCGTCCCGGGCCGGACCGGCGATCCTGGACAGGGGACGGGCCACCGCGGGGTCGGCACGCAGACCCTTGACGTCGAGCTTCGGGGTCAGCTTGTCGGCGTCGTCCGGCCGCAGCTTCAGGTGCTCACCCAGGGTGGCCTGGCTGATCGTGAGCGGCTTGTCACCGAAGGTGAGCGTGACCGGCCCCGTCATGGCCGGGCGCGCGAACTCGCGCACCGCCCGCTGCGTCTCTTCGGCGGTGATCTTCGGCTTGACCTCGCGGGTGGGCAGGTCCGTGGCGGGGCCGGCCGCGCTGCCTGCATCGCCGGTCCTGCCGCCGGCCGCCTCGCCACCGGCGAAGGCAGTACGCAGGGTACCGACCGCCGCGTCGACGTCCAGGGCATACCCGCTGCGCGGCGCGACCTCCCTGACCTCGCCGTTGTCGAAGGTCACGGCGCCGTCGCGGACCTTCCGGTCGTGGGTCTCCGCCAGCTTCTCCAGGGCGGCACGGGCCTTGTCCTCGTCCGTACGGACCACTGGCTCGACGTCGCCGCCCGAGCGGAAGAGCCCGCCGATCACGGTGACCGGATCGGCACCGGCGTGCGCCGCCCGGTCGACGGTCTTCTGTACGTCGACGGAGAGCCCGGCCTGCTCCGGATCCACCTTGCCGGAACGGTCGCCGACCTTCACGACCAGATCCTTCGATCCGGCCGCCGACAGGCTCGTATCCAGCTTCTGAGCGGCCTCCGCCCGGCTCAGGCCCCCGATGTCCACGCCGTGCACGGATGTACCCGCGTCGATGTCACCACCCGCGAGCAGCCCGGCGGCATACAGACCACCGAAACCAAGGGTCAGCGCACCGCCTGCCAGGACGACGGGCGGAACGGAGCGTACGCGGCGGGGCATGGGGCTCCCTGGGGGTCGGGGATGAAAACGCACCCAATGACACAACGGTGTGCACATGGGGAGTACACCACGCTCCCATAACGGGCAATAGGTTCATATGTTCCAGGTCACGTCAGACACTTCAGACCACTCTCCGTGACCCCATCTCACGTGCAGTACATGAACGACTTCGCGTCCCGACTCGAGGAGACCGACGAGTACATCGACAACACCGACTGGGTACAGATCGTCGAATCGTCGAGCGGCACGACGAGCTCGCGCGCCTGACCGGTAGCCCCGTCGTCCGGCTCAACCGCGCAGTCGCCGTCGGCGAGGCCCCGGCCTGCGCGGCTTCAGCTGGCCCCCGGGCGAATGCTGCCCAGCCACAGAACGTCGCGAGCGCGCGTCATGGCGACAAAGAGCTGGCTGCGGGCGATCTCTTCGCGTTCCCGTGCCGTTTCGCCCGGTGGGGTGCCGTCCGTCGACTTGGCGTGCGACAGCGCGTCGTCGTGCCGTGGCAGGTACACGCGCTTGAACTCCAGCCCTTTGGCACGCCGGTAGCTGCCGAGTTTCACGGCCTCGACAGGTCGGCCGTTGTACTGCTCCAGCATGCACACACGAATGCCCGCCTGAGTGAGGAGGCTCTGATACTGGCCGATGGCCCATTTGGAAGGGCACAGCACGGCGGCGCCGGCCCACTCCTGCGGCGGCAGGGCACGCAGTGCGTCCACGAGGGCCTGGTCGTGCGCCGCCACCGTCGACAGCACGGCGCGCTGAACCTGACCCTCGTAGTACGTCAACTCCACATCCCGACGCCCGGGGGTACGCATACCGTCGATATCCTCAAAGACGTCATCGGCGACAACGGACAGCGCCGCCTCCAGGATCTCCTTGCTGTTGCGGTAGTTGACGCGAAGCACCTGACCGCGCGCACCCCGGATATCGATCCCCGCATCGGACAGCCGGAAGCCACCGGGGTAGACCGCCTGCTGGCCGTCACCGACGAGGAGCAGGCCGTTCGGCGCGTCGCCGACCAGAGAGTGCAGCAGCCGCACACCCACCAACGTCAGGTCCTGCACCTCGTCCACGATCACGGCCGTGTACGGTGCGGCCGTTCCACCGTGCCCGCCCGCCACTTCCGAGAGCGCCAGCGCGAGGACGTCGTTGAAGTCGTGCACACCGCGCTCCTCACGAATGGCTTCATACGCCTCGTACAGCGCCCAGACCGCCTCGCGATGGGTCCGCCGCAGTCCCGAGCGGCGCCGGAGTCGACGCACGACTGCGTACTCCTCGAAGGAGGTGATCCCGCGTCCTTTGATGACGTAGTCGATCTCGTCTCGCCAGTAGCCCGGCGTGGTGTCGATCTCGGCCAGACAACTTTCCCGGCCGACATGCTTCCAGGCGAGGCTGAAGGCCGTCTCCGCCTTCTCCCGGTGCAGCCGCACCGGGACACCACGGTCGTGGAGAAACTCCTGCGCCCAGGCGTGCAAGCTGCGGAAGTCCACCCGGTCGGCCACGGATGGGGACATCGCGTTCAAGAAGGTGGCCTGTACCCGGGGAAGGTTGTTGGCGAAGGTGACATACAGGATGCGGCCGCTGGTCTGCGCCGCGAGATACGCCGTACGGTGCAGTGCGACCACGGTCTTCCCCGTACCGGCCGGTCCGCTGATCCTGGCCGGGCCTGACCAGTTGCGCCGGACCAGTGGCACCTGCTCTGCATCGAGGAAGGTCATCCACTGCTCGATCGGCGCCCGCCGCGCCTCCTCCAGAGCGGCTTCACGCAAGCTCTCGACATCGAACAACCCGTCCCCCTGCGGGACTTGAGCCCGACCGGATCCCTGTGCAGACGCACTGGTGACGCCTGACCCTTCGTACTCGACAAAGACCCGCTCCAGATGGTCGGCGATCGCCCGCACCGACCCCGGGGGAAGCCTGATCCGTTCTTTCATCAGCGCCGGGCCGACCTCCCGCTCGCCCAGCAGCCGCAACCGCCCCAGTTCCGCGTCGAGTTGCTGCCCCGCAAACACCATGAGCGGCTGCACGGCCACCGGCGAGAGCCCCAACGAGGCCACCGCACTGTCCGCTGTTCTTGTCACCGCCAGCAGCTTGCGCACGTGATCATCCCGTAGCTCACCGCCTGCCCGCAGCTTCCCCTCCACGACCTGCGGCGGATGCCGCCAGTTCTTCACATCGACCACGAAGACACCGCCAGGGCCGATCAGCAGCATGTCCACATTGGCCGCACGCGTCCCTGGCCATCTCCGGTCCACGAGCAGTCGCCATCCCCGCTCGGTCAGCACGAGCAGCTGCGCGGCAACTCGCCGCTCCGCCTCGCCCGCGGCCTCCCATCGGCGGGCTTCCTGCAGCGCGGCCCGCCACTGCTCTCGTAACAGCCGTTCCTGCCGCCGCGCCTCCTGCGCCCGTCGCGATGCCGAATCCCCAGCCGCCATATTCGCCCCCTCGCACGCTGAGTGACGATCATAGGACTGTGTGCTATGCCTCCGACAGGTGGCAATAGGTGGCAGTCACCCCGTCAGGACGATGCAATGCTTCCGACCCTCCGCCCCGGCGTCAGCTGGTCAGGGGGGGTAGATCCTCCTGCCCGGGGGGCGCGATACCGACCCGCTGGGGACCGGGCTCGCATACTGTCCGGCAAGGCCACTGTTTCCGTCGAAAGCTTCAGGAGTCGTCGGCTTCCGCTCATGACATCCCGGACAGGGCGGTTGACATCGGTCAGTTGGCCACCTGGTCTGTATGACAAAACGCAGGCCACCACGGCCTACCACAGTGATCGCCAACCGGTTCTCTGGTTATGATCATCCAACTGATCATAACTAACGGGGAGATCCAACATGCTGAACCGGAAGACGCTGTGGCTGCGTGCGGCCGCGCCCGTTGCTGTTCTGGCGCTGACGCTGACCGCATGCGGCGGGTCCGGCGGCGGGGACAGCAAGAATGGCGCCAAGAGCGGCACCAGCAAGCTCCAGGAAGACAAGGCCGAGAGCCGGGAGCTGGCGACCGGCGAGAGCGCCACCAGCCCGTTCAAGGAGGACGACGGCAAGATCACGTACTCCGTGCTCGCGCAGAAGGTCGACGTGGGCACCGAGGCGGACACCAAGAAGATGGTGGACGACCCGGCAAAGGCCAAGGGGTTCGTTCCCGCGGTGGCCCACGTGAAGTACACGAACAAGGGCGGCGGCACCGTCGCCTCGTACCCGAGCGTCGGTGACAACGTCGAGATCTACGCCGACGGCCAGCGCGGAACCATCCTGATCGGTGCCGCGGACGATGCGCCCGGCTGCGAGTCGGACAGCGACATCGAAAACTGGAAGAAGGGCGAGAGCCACGTGCTCTGCGAGACCTACATGGTCCCGAAGAGCGCGAAGGAACTGTCCGTCCGCTGGTCGGCCGAGGACGAAGGCCAGCCGTACAGCTGGACGTTCAAGAACTCCTGACGACTGCTCACACGGCCCGCGCCGGGTATGTGGCGCGGGCCGGACGGTAGCGTCTGCTCCAACTGTCTCGGGTCCGGCCGGCCCTCATGCCGCGCGCCGCCAACAGCACGGCGGTGCCGCGGGCGGCCGGCCCTTCGCGCTCCCCCGGCCGCCAACAACCTCGCGGAGCATCCATGCCGTTCGGCGATTTCGTTGCATGGCGGCGAGAGCTGCTGTTGACCGGTGACCTCGCCCAGGAGGGCGACACCTCCGTCTCCGACGAGGAAGCCGAACGTCGCTACGACCGCTACGTCGAGCTGGCGGACATGATCGATGGCACGGAGGGCCCCGCGGCGGTTCAGGCGCTCATCGCCTCGCTCCGCGCCGAGGAGGACTACGGCGCCCACGAAGCCGTCTACGGAGCCCTGGAGCGCTTCCCGAGCCAGGATTTCGTCAGCGGCACGGTCCGGGCAGCCGCCGCTCTGGTGGCCATCCCCCGCGACAACAGCGGCGCTGTCCTCCAGCTGTTGAGCCTGCTGGCCGACGATGACAACCTGCGGACGTTCACAGGCGCCTGCCGCCACCTGGACCCGCAGCTGCGAGCGAAACTGACAGCCCTCATCGCCGATCATGAAGCCGACGAGTGGCTGGCTGACGAGCGGTCCCACGGCCGGCTCCAGCTCCCGCACTGACCGATGCGGAGTCCGATGCGGAGTCCGATGCCTGAGCTCGCAGGGCAGAAGCCTCGGTGGCGGCCGCGGATACCGCAACAGCCCCTGGGTCAGGGCAGGACCACCCCGATTGCCCGCGTCGGCTGGCGAGATGGCCGGAGGGGGGCGCAGTGGTGCGTAAAGCACGCTTTCACCGCCTGCCCCGGTTGCTGCATGAGTACACTCGCCCACCATGCGTAAGGCCAGTCGGTCCACAAGACGGCAGAAAATACCTGTACATCAGCCATCCACCGACGCTTCCGCGCAGGGCCGAGAGAGACGAAGACGCCCCGAGCGGGTAGCGGTGGCCGGCAGTTCGGCCAGGACGTGAGGCGCCGCTCGCACCGGGGCCGACATGCGCAGTCCCGGGACCCGCGCGGGCACTGGCTGCTGCTGATCCTCGTGCTTCCCGTGATGTTCGGTGCCCTGCTCTTCGAGGGCTGGACCACCCACGAGGTCGATGCCGCGAAGACCCGGCGCGACTGCACCACGCCCGTGCCGCGGGCCGTGGCCCAGGGCGGCCCGGTGGTGCGCAGCGACGGCGGTACGGTGAAGTCCGCCGCGATGCCCGCCCGTACCGTGGCGCTCACCTACGACGGCGGACCCGATCCCGTATGGACTCCGCGCCTGCTCGGCCTGCTGCGCCGCCATCATGCGCACGCCACCTTCTTCCTGCGCGGCGCCGAGGCGGCCGAACACCCGGGCCTGGTACGGCGGATACGCGCCGAGGGCCATGAGATCGGCTCGAACACCTACACCGGCGCCGCCATGGGCGAGGCATCGCCGCTGCGTGCCCATCTGGAGCTGTCGCTCACGCAGAAGGCGCTGGCCGGCTCCGCAGGCATCAACACCCGACTGCTGCGCATGCCGCTGACCACCGCGGTGGACACGATGTGCGGCCCCGAATGGCGGGCGGCACGTGACGCCGCCGCTCAGGGGTACACACTGGTCGCCGCCGACCGGCGGTCCCGCAAGCCGGCGCAGGGCCTGATCCGGCAGTACGCGCACACCGGTACCGCGTACGAGGAGACGGAGAAGCTGCTGGGCGACCGAAACGTAAAGGAGTTCACCACCGTGACGGCCGGGGCCGGGCTGCCCCGGGTGGATCGACCGGCCTCCGTCCTGGAACGGTGGCAGGGCACGGGCCTGATCCGGGCCAAGGCCCTCGGCCACGCGTTGGTGACCGTCATGACCTGGGTCCTGGTCATCGCCGGCGCGCTGGGCGTGCTGCGGCTGGCGCTGCTCGTCCTCTTCGCCCGTACCCACGTCCGGCGTCTGACACGGTTCCGCCCGGGCGCGCCCTGGCTGCGGGAGGTCACAGCCCCGGTGACCGTCCTCGTACCCGCCTACAACGAGGAGGCGGGCATCGAGTCCACCGTCCGGTCGCTGCTCGCCTCCTCGCACCGGCAACTGCAGGTCATCGTGATCGACGACGGGTCGACAGATCGGACGGCGGACCTCGCCACCTGGATCGACGACGCCCGCGTACAGGTGATCCGTCAGGCCAACGCCGGGAAGGCCGCCGCCCTCAACACGGGGCTGGCCCACGCGATGTACGACATCGTGGTCATGGTCGATGCCGACACCGTCTTCGAGCCGGATGCCGTCCACCGGCTCATCCAGCCGCTCGCGCACCCGGCCGTGGGTGCGGTCAGCGGCAACACCAAGGTCGGCAACCGGCGTGGCTTGCTGGGCAGATGGCAGCACCTGGAGTACGTCTTCGGGTTCAACCTGGACCGCCGGATGTTCGAGGTGCTGGAGTGCATGCCGACGGTGCCCGGCGCCATCGGCGCCTTCCGCCGGGACGCGCTGATGGGCGTCGGCGGGGTCAGCGCGGACACCCTCGCCGAGGACACCGACCTCACCATGGCGCTGTGGGAGGCGGGTTGGCGGGTGGTCTACGAGGAAAGCGCCCTCGCCTGGACCGAGGTACCCACCTCGCTGCGCCAGCTGTGGCGGCAGCGGTACCGCTGGTGTTACGGCACGCTGCAGGCCATGTGGAAGCACCGCCGTGCGACGGTCGAGGTGGGCCCTGCCGGGCGGTTCGGCCGCCGCGGGCTGAGTTATCTCACCCTCTTCCAGGTCGCCCTGCCACTGCTCGCACCGGTGGTCGATGTGTTTGCGCTGTACGGGGCGCTCTTCCGCAGTCCCGTGCAGTCGGCCGGGGTGTGGCTGGCCTTCCTCGCCCTTCAGCTGGCCGTGGCGGGATACGCGCTGCGGCTGGACGGGGAGC
The DNA here is from genome assembly GCF_020024005.1 of Streptomyces purpurogeneiscleroticus. Classification (NCBI taxonomy): domain Bacteria; kingdom Bacillati; phylum Actinomycetota; class Actinomycetes; order Kitasatosporales; family Streptomycetaceae; genus Streptomyces; species Streptomyces purpurogeneiscleroticus. Next base: position 15,820 of record NZ_NHSG01000421.1, on the reverse strand, counting down.
GGGTGCGGGCGCTGTGGTCGATGCCGCTCCAGCTCTTCGTCTACCGGCAGTTGATGTACCTGGTGGTCATTCAGTCCGTAGTGGCGTTCCTACTCGGCACCCGGCTGAAGTGGCAGCGCATGCACCGCTCGGGCACCGCCGCCGAGCAGATCGGGCAGCCGGTCGCGTACGGGAGCCTCCCGTCGCGGTGACCGGAGCGCCGGGGGCCGAGCGTCCTGTTGACGCTCGGCCCCGGTCGCGCGCGTTCGCCGTAGCACAACCCTCGTTTCATTCCGGAAAATTCCCGGAAGATCCGGTGCGGAGCCTCTGAAGGTACACACTCCCCTCCATGAACGATCGGAACGATCGGTTGGACGGGTGGCCCGACGGGCGCCAGTACGGCGGCGCCGGCGTGTGCCACCTCCGCAGCGCCGGAAGGTCCGCCCCGGCCCGCACCGGCCGCCGGCGCCGGCTCGCGCGGACGGCGGTCCTCCTGGCCGGGGTGCTGCTCCTGACGGCCTGCGGTACGTACATCTGGGCCGACACCACACTCAGCCGCGACGTCGACCTCGGCAGGCTCGCGGACCGCCCGCCGCAGGGCCGGGGAACCAACTACCTGATCGTGGGCTCCGACAGCCGTGTCGGCCTGACCGACCGTGCCAGGAAGGACCTGCACACCGGCGGTTCGGCCGACGCGGGCCGACGCACCGACTCGATGATCCTCCTGCACACCGGCGCGCACGGCACCACGATGGTGAGCCTGCCACGCGACTCGTGGGTGACCATCCCGCCGTACATCCGCCCCGATACGGGCAAGCACTACCGTGCGTCGAAGAACAAGCTCAACGCGGCGTTCTCGTTCGGCGGCCCCGACCTCCTCGTCCGGACCATCGAACACAACACGGGTCTGCGCATCGACCACTACACGGAGATCGGCTTCGCAGGCTTCGTGGGCATCGTGGACGCGGTCGGCGGCGTACGGATGTGCGTGGACAGGGACATCAAGGACGAGAAGTCGGGGCTGGACCTGAAGAAGGGGTGCCATACGCTCGACGGCCGCAGGGCCCTCGCGTTCGTCCGCCAACGCCACCAGGAGGCCCAGGGCGATCTGGGACGCAGCCGGAACCAACAGAAATTTCTGTCCGCGTTGGCCGACAAGACCGCCACCCCGGCCACCCTCCTCGACCCGTCGAAGGTCTACCCGACCGTGAGGGCGGGACTGGACACGCTCATCGTGGACAAGGACACGGACCTGCGGACCCTCACCTCACTGTTCGAGGCAATGAAGGGCGTCACGGCCGGCAACGGCAAGCGCCTCAATGTCCCCGTGTCCCACCTCGGCTTCCGGACGTCCAAGGGCAGCGCCGTGAAGTGGAACCTGCCGCAGGCGAAGAAACTCTTCGGCGAGCTGCGGGACGACCGGCCGGTGACTGTCGATGGAGAGAACTGAGCCGACCGGCCAGCGGGCCCCGTCGAACGAACGGGCTCGGGGGCAGCTCATTGCGGTCGGCGATCCCGTCGAGGAAGGCGCGGGCCTGTGGGTTCATGGGCCGGACGCTGGAGGGCCGGACGCCGCGCTTCGGGGGGCGCCCTGGACCGCCCCGGGCTCAGGCGGTGGCGGGAGTTGCGTCGAGCCCGTCGTCCCGGCAGCCTCGTCCCGTGCGAAAACTACTGATCGTTCACCACACGCCCTCGCCCAACGTGCAAGCCATGTTCGAAGCCGTCGTCGCGGGCGCCACCACAGAGGAGATCGAGGGTGTCGAGGTCGTTCGCAGGCCGGCGCTCGGTGCCACGGTCTCCGACGCGCTGGACGCGGACGCGTACATCCTGGGGACCCCGGCCAACCTCGGCATGATGAGCGGCGCGCTCAAGGTCTTCTTCGACACCATCTACTACCCCTGCCTCGACGCCACCCGAGGCCGCCCGTACGGCCTCTACGTGCACGGCAACAACGACACCACAGGCGCCGTCCGCGGCGTGGAATCCATCACCACGGGGCTGGGCTGGACCAAGTCCGCCGAGAACGTGCTTGTCACCGGGGAGCCGGACAAGGCCGACAGCGAAGCCTGCTGGAACCTCGGCGCCACGATCGCGGCCGGCCTCATGCCCTAGCTGTGCAACTGACGGGCCCAGCCAGGTGCCGGCGATGAAGTAGACGACGCTCCGATAGCCGTGGCCGTTGTAGAGGGCCGCGACGATCAACGGTCCGGCGGCGTTCGGCAGCGGGCCCCGTCCGTAGGAGACGCCGGTTCCCAGCGAGCGGCCGGGTGTCGAAGAGTTCCGGGGAGTAGGCGTAGCCGAGTGCCGTGTAGCCGCGCTCGAACATGTTGACCAGGAAGCCGAAGACGATGATCAGGACGGGGTTGAAGGTGAGCCCGTGCAGCAGGCCGCACAGCGCGATGACCGTACCGAAGGCGGCCAGGCACCACTTGCGTTCGAACCGGTCGGTGACCAGGCACGCCAGATACGAGCCCAGTGGCGCGCCGACCGTGGTGAGCGCCACATAGAAGACCGACTTCTCGACGCCGAAGCCCTCCTTGGCCAGCAGGGTGGGCGCCCAGCTCGAGTATCCGAAAAAGCCGATGGACTGGGGCACCCACAGCACCGTGAGCAGCAGCGTCGGCAGCAGGTACTTCCGCTGCAACAGCAGACGCAGCGGAGCCTTGGCCGGTGAAGCGTTGGTCTGCGGAGCGTTCATCGGCGGAGCCTTGGTCGGCGAAGCGTTGGGCTGTGGGGTCTCGTCGGCGGCGGGCGCCGGCTCAGCTGGGCTCCTCCCTGGCTTTCGTCGTGGTCATCAACCTCGGCGGTATCGCAGGCATGCTGATCGCCGGCCGCTTCGCCGACCGCTTCGGTGCCCCCCCGCATCGCGGCCATCTGGTTCGCCCTGACCGCCACCGGCATCTACCTGCTGAGCATCCACATGCCCCTGGGCCTCACCTACGTGGTGGTCTTCCTGACCGGCCTGTGGCTGTTCAGCGCCCAGGCCATAATTTACGCGGCCGTCGCAGGTTGAATCCCCTGCGTACGGTGGCCACGGGGGTATCGTCACTCGCCTCCTCGTACCCAAGGTCGGCATGCCACTGAACTCTCCGATCCGCCCGTCGAAAGCCTCGCGTTGGGCTTCCCTGACGTCCCCTCAGCCGCCCCCGCATTTCGCAGGCGTTGCGTCGGGTCACGCATCAAACCCACCGCCCGGTACAGGCTTGCCCCACTCGGTCTTGTGGTTCCAGTGGCTTCTTGTGGCGTCGAGGGCCGCGTCCGCGCATGGCGCGGACGCGGCCCTCCGTGCATGTGCTTACGCCGGCCAGCCGCCGTAGGGAACAGTGATGAGTTCCATGGCATGGCCCGCCGGGTCTATGAAGTACACACCGCGGCCGCCGTCGTTGTGGTTGATCACGCCGGGGTATTGCCGCTGCGGGTCGGCATAGTGCTCGATGCCGCTCTGTGTGATGTGTGCGTACGCCGCATCGAATTCCTCCTCGGAGACCAGGAAGGCGTAGTGCTGCGGAGTGATCTGGTCCGCGGGGATCGTGGCGAAGTCCAGCGTGACGCCGTTGCTCAGGGCGACCGCGATGAACGGGCCCCACTCTGCGGTAATCTCAAGACCCAACAGGTCCGCGAAGAACTCGGCGGACTCCCGGTTGTCCCGGGCATGAATGATCGTGTGGTTCAGCTCGACCGGCAAGGAATGCCTCCAAGGGCATCTCCCGGCACCTCCATGCCTCACCCAGCCGGTGACCGACACGCGGTGCCGCCACCGATCTTAGCCCCGACGGTTGCACCTGGGTCCACGCTCGGCAATTCGGCGGTAGTTGGCACATCACCGACAGGAACGCGCCCTGATCGCCGCGGAGGCGGGTCGCGCAACTATCCGTCGGGCGGGCCTTGATAGTGGGCTGGGCAGTCTCAGCGGTCTTCCAGTCGGCCGGTGGGGGCGATGAAGGAGCGGCGGTGCAAGGGCATGGGGACGCGGTGTACGGACGGCTCAAGGTCGTTGGTGATGAGCAGTTCGACGGCCTTGCTGCCGAGTTCGTAGTGGGGCAGGGCCACGCTGGTGAGCTGGGGGCGAAGCCAGTAAGCCAGGTCCGAGTTGTCGAAGGAGACGAGGGAGACATCCTGCGGGACGGCGAGACCGGCTTCGTGGAGGGCCTGGTACGCGCCCATCGCGACACGGTCGTTGCAGCAGATGAGCCCCTTGGGCCGATGCCCTGCGGCAAGGAGCGTACGGACCTGGTCGAAGCCGTGTTCCGGCTCCCAGGCGCACTCAAGGACGCCCGCAGGTGAGGTACCGGCCGCGCGCAGAGCCGCTTCGATGCCTGCCATCCGCTCATGGCTGGCGAACGCGCCGGTCGGGGTGGCGGGGGTGAGGTGGTGGCCGCCGATGACGTAGATGCCCTCGCGGTGACCGGCGTCGAGCAGCGCCTGGGCCGCCGTCCGGCTCGCGTTCACCTCGTCCGGGATAACTGCGGGCGCCTCGAAGCCGTCGCCGAGGCAGTTCAGCAGGACAACGGGGCGACCGCGCAGGTTCGCCGGGGGCCGGACCTCGCGGGTGTACATGGCGGCGTAGATCAATCCGTCGACCTGGCGGGCGTTTCGCCCATCAAGTGTCCAGTATTCCAACACGAGAGGCCCGAGGACCTGAGCTGAAAGTTTCGGAGCAGAGGTAAGTCACTCCCCCAATTCGGGCATTACATGTAAGTGGCACCGGATTATCGCGGGTGCCGACCCGATGCTGCACAACCCCAATGTCTCCGCTGCAATCGTCGGGTCCTCCCGCCCCGAGCAGGTCACGGAGAATGCCAAGGCCGCGGCCGTCACCCTCGACGTTGAGCTGGTCAAGCGCATCGACGAGGTCCTGGCCCCGGTCATCGAACGCGATCCGGCACGCCTGGACGCCTTCGAGGAGCGCCCCTGAGAGATGTCCCAAGGTGTTGTGACGCCTCAGCACAGTGGCGGTGACTCGGCTGCGGTAACAACAGGTCTTGGTCGCTCACGGGCCAGGAGATGGACCGAATACCCCTTAGCGGCGTGATCCCGCTCTACCGCACCGGTCGCTGTTCAGGCAGGAGTTCCACACCGAACTGCTCATGCAGGGCCGCTATGTCCCGACGGTCCTCGTCATCGAGTTCATACCCCGTGTGGCACATCACCTGCCCCTTCGCGGTCAGGCAGCGCACCGGTTGGCCCCGTAGTGTCCCGGTCCCGCCGAACCAAGAGGCTTCATACACCCACACCTCGCCGTTCTCCATGGTGTAGTCGCCGTTGCCCTCTCCGTCGAAGACAACGGGATGGACATCCACGTTCCTTCCATCCTGATCACGAAGGACGAAGCACGAGGAAAGACAGCCCTCGGCAACGGCGAAGCCCAGGCCCTGCAGGGCCTGGACCGCATCTTCAGCCTGGTCGACACGGAGGATCAGATCGACGTCCTTGTGCGGACGGGTCTGCTCGCCAAGGAGAGCATCCACGCCCCATCCACCGTCCCCGAGCCACACCTCCACGCCCTGTGACTCCACAGCCCGGATCACAGCCAGCGCGTTCGCAGCATCCATCATCACCACGCCAGTATCGTCAGGAAACTGCCGGACACCTCAGGATTTACCTGTTCAACGCTCTGAGACGAGCCACTGGTTACGCCCACAGACTTATGACTCCGGAAAGCAAAAAGTGCTGGTTGAGATGGATCTCAACCAGCACTCGACATGCCCACCTCGTTGCGCGGTGAAGAGACGGGTCCGTGTCAGCGGCGGCCATTTCGGCTCGGGCTCGCTTTGGCGACGAGGCGCGGCCCGCTGTAACTCTTCTCCCGCCGGACCACTGCCCCGGCGCTCGCTGCGCCCACGCATGCCAGAGCCGCCCACTGGACAATGGTGAGGTGCTCGTCCAGGACCAGCACTCCGGCAAGGCCCGCGCTCGCGGGTTCCAGGCTGGTCAGCACGCCCACCGTGCGCGTCGGCAGGCGTCTCAGGGCTGCCATTTCCAGTGAGTACGGGAGCACTGCCGAGAGCACCGCCACCGCGACCCCGGCCGCCAGCGCCCGAGGGGCGAGCAGTTCCGCCCCTCGGTCTGCTATGCCCAGTGGCACCGTGAGCACGGCCGCCCAGGTCACCGCCAGTGCCAGCGGACCGCCTCCCGCACTGCGGGATCCCGCCTTTGTGCTCAGTACGAGGTACGCGGCCATGGAGACCCCCGCGGCCAAAGCGAGAAGCACTCCGGCGAGCGGGATGCCGCTGCCGTCCGGGGCGTGGAAGAGCCACACGCCCCATCCGGCCAACGCGGCGCATCCCACATCACGGAGGCGGCGTGAGGTGAGCAGTGCGAGCGTGATCGGTCCGAGGAGCTGGAGGGCGCTCGCCAGTCCCAGGGGCAGGAAGAGCAGCGCGGGGTAGATCAGGTTCATCCCCGCGATGGCCGTCCCGAAGCCGAGGACGAGGAGCAGGTCAGTACGGCTGCGTGGCAGTGGCGGGCGGTACAGGAGAAGCAGGAGCACCGCGGCCAGGCCGAGGCGCAGCGCCACGGCTCCCGGCGCGCCGACCGAGCCGGAGAGCTGCTTGCCCAGCGCCTGCCCGAACTGGATGCTCAGGACGCTGCCGAGCATCAGTGCGGGGGCGGGAGGCTTTGTCATGCCCCCAGGCTCAGTGAGCGTGAGCATGCACGTCCAGCAAACCTTTTCGCATGAATGTGTTTAGGCTTGCCTACATGATTGACCACCGGCTGCATGTCCTGCGGACCCTCGCCGAGCACGGCACGGTGACCGCGACGGCCGCCGTGCTGCACCTCACCCCCTCTGCCGTCTCCCAGCAGTTGCGCCTGCTGGGCCGCGATCTGGGGGTGAAGCTGCTGCGGCCGGAGGGCCGGCGCGTGCGGCTGACACCGGCCGCGCTCACCCTGCTTCGGCACGCCGACGTGTTGCAGGCGCAGTGGGAGGTCGCCCAGGCAGAGCTCGCGCAGCAGAGCGAGACCCCGCGGGGCACGCTGCGATTGTGCGGGGTCTCTTCCGCGCTCGCCGCGCTCGCCGCCCCGGCCCTCGCCCGGCTACGGAGCTCTCACCCGCAGGTGGAGCCACGGATTGTCGAGGAGGAGAGCGCGGAATGCTACCGGCTCCTGCTTGCCGACGACGCGGACGTGGCCCTGGTACTGCCCGGCCCCGACGCGCCGCCCGTCACCGATGCCCGTTTCGAGCAGGCGCCGTTGCTGACCGATCGTCAGGATTTGCTCGTTCCTGAAGGGCACCGGCTCGCCCGGCCCGAGGGTGTCGAACTGGCCGAGGCCGCCGGTGAGTCGTGGATCGTCAAGGAACGGAACAACGACACCTATCCGCTGGTGACGGCGGCGTGCGCGGCGGCCGGCTTCACCCCGCACATCGCCCATGAGGTCAAAGAGTGGTACGCCGTCTCAGCCCTCGTCGCCGAGGGCTTCGGCGTCTGCCTCCTGCCCAGGATCGTGCCGCTTCCCGCGCATGCGGTCACGCGGGTCCCCCTGCGGGGTGAACCGGTGTCTGTGCGGCGGTACTTGAGCGTCGTACGGCGAGGCAGTGCCGCACATCCGATCGTAGCGGCCGGACTCGACGCGCTGCGGGATGCGGCGTCGGGAGCCGCTGGTGACGGCTACCAGCACGTCCCGCGGGGGGTGCGGAGGTGAGGAGAGGAGAGGAGAGGTGAGGTGAGGTGAGCAAGTCTGCGGAGTCCTGGGCAGAGCCGCTGCCGCGCCAGGGCTGTCGAGCGTGTTATCGGCTCTCGGGTTCCCCGATGGCCTGTGCGTAGCGGAACAGGCCGGCCGGGTCGTACCGGCGCTTGACCTGGACCAGACGCTCGTAGTTGGCACCGTAGTAGGCGTGTTGCCAGCCATGTAGGTCCGGGTCGGGGAAGTTCACGTAGGCCGCGTCGGTGTGCAGGTGATGGCTGAGCTTGCGGTGCATGGTGCGGGTCTGTTCCAGCAGGGCGGCCACGTCGGCGGGTGCGGTGTCGGGCTTCCATTGGGTGCCGACATCGATCACGAAGGTGGCGCCGCGGTGGGGGTAGGCGGTCTCGTGGGGACGAGGCGCATTGCCGGAGCCGCCCATGGCGAAGAGCGTCACATAGCCGCCGGCCCGGGCCGGGCCGGGCCGCCAGGTGCGGGCCCACTCGGTGATGGCGCTCACCGTGTCCGCGCTCAACCACCGGTCGGGAACAAGGGACTTGGAGGCATGGCACTCCAGCGGAAGGGTCCCCTTGAGGTAGCCCTGCGCGGACCAGAAATCCTGCTCCTTGATGAACACCTTGGAGGGGTGCAGCTTCAGCAGTGGCCCGATGACACGACGCAGCGCCTCTTCGGACCCGAGTCGATGCCCGAGCACCGACACGGAAGTCGTCCCGTCGCCCGCGCGCTTGAAGCCGATGCGCAGATCGAAGTCACAGCCGCGGTCTGCGTCGAGAATGTGCCGTACTTCGTCCATCACCTGCACGCCTGCGCCCAGGCCGAAGGAAACGTCGAAGACGGTGGCGCGCAGCCGGCTCACCGGCACGGCGTCGAAGACGAAGCCGGTGTTGATGCCGAAGTTGCCGCCCGCCCCGCCGCGGCACGCCCAGAACAGGTCGGAGTTCTCGTTGTCGGCGGCACGCACCAGGGTTCCGTCGGAGAGGACGACGCGGGTCTCGACGAGCCGGTCGCAGGTCAGGCCCCACTTGCGGTCGTTGAAGCCGAGACCGCCGCCGAGTGTCAGGCCGGCCACGCCGACGCCGGGGCAGCGCCCGCCGGGGAAGTACAGGCCCGCGTCGCGGGCCGCGTACACGTCCGAGTTGGTGGCGCCGCCGCCCAGGTGCAGCCGGCGTTCCCGTGGTACCACCTGCCGGATCGGCCGCAGGCTGATCACCAGACCGCTGGTGGTCGAATATCCGGCGTAGCTGTGGCCGCCGGAGCGGGGCGCGAAGGGCACTCCGTGCTTCGCGCACCAGCGGACCGCCGCTGCCACGTCCTCCGGGGACGCACAGCTGAGCACTCCGGCCGGACGGATGGAGGCATAGCGCTGGTTGTTGGCGGTGGCCTGGGCCGGATAGTCCTGATCGCCCGGGCGGTACAGCCGGGCGGCCGGGCTCACGATCCGGCGAAGCTCCCGCCAGGCGGCGGGCTCGGGGTGCCCTCCGGTGGCGGCGGCCGCCGGGCTGCTCCCGTACGCCCCTGCCAGCGCGGCCCCGGCCATGGAGGCCGCACCGCCACGTAGTACGCCCCGTCGGCTGATCTGCACAGTCGTGCCCTTCCGCCGTCATCACATGGGCCCGCTCAGTACCGGGCAGGCATACGATGAGGCAGTACGGGGACGCGCATGTACCGCGACACTCCCGGATGATCATGGTTCACGCGAATGGGCACAGCGGAAGCGGCGAATGTCCACTGTGGGCCTGCTTGCGCACGGGGCAAGCGCGTGTACAACCTCGCCCTCACGGGATAACTCCCGGCCCGTCCCAGGTGCTCAGTCGATACAGAACTCGTTGCCCTCGATGTCCAGCATCGGGATGCACGAGTCATTGCCGTCGTACAGCGTCTGCACGTGTACTGCGCCGAGCGGGACCAGTCGTGCGCATTCGGCCTCAAGTACGGCGAGGCGCTCTTTGCCGACGAGTCCGGTGCCGACCCGTACGTCCAGATGCACCCGGTTCTTGGCCGCCTTCCCTTCGGGGACGCGCTGGAAGTACAGTCGCGGGCCCACGCCTGAGGGATCCATGCAGGCGAACCATGAATCCCGCTGCTCCGGTGGCTGCGAACGCCGGTAATCATCCCAAGTGGCAAACCCGTCTGGTGGCGGCGGTACGACGTACCCCAACACCTCGCACCAGAAACGAGCGAGACGCTCAGGTTCTGCGCAGTCAAAGGTGACTTGGAACTTCTTGGTCGCCGGCATCGGCGCACCGTACCAAGGGACTTGGGACTCTGCCGCTCATTTTTCCCAGGGGCCCGCCTGCATCCCGTCGAGCCCTGGGCAGCCTTGGACAAGCTGCTGCTCTCCGACCCGCGGGCCGCATCCTCCGGATCGAACAACAGCGACATTGGCGGCTGAAGGCGCAGGTCGCGGGCTCGGCCGTCGAGAACGACCCTGAAACGACCCCGCACATGTAGTGAAAACCGGCCGACAGATCGTCACCGTAGAGACAGGTCCTTCTCCGGGGCGCAAAGAAGCGCTCAGGGGCAGGGCCGTCCGACTGTTCCGGCAGTGGTCACACCCTGTGGCCATCGAATGTGCCAACCCGACCACGGGAGCGAGTGTGGGGCGATACGTGATCCGCGTGCGCGTCGTCGGCGCGCAGGTCCGCGCCGAGCGTACCGGCACGCCCCCGCCCCTATCTGCCCGGCGCCTCCTGTCGGGGAGGTCTGCCGGATGACGGATCGGCGCCGGGCAGCAGCGCTCCGCCGTCCCCGGTGAACGCGTCTGCCTCCTTCTGTCCGACGAGCCCTCATGGCCGTGCCGCCCGCGCCACCCCGCGTGGTGGGCGGACCGCAATCGACCGTGCGCCATTCACGGGCTCCTGATTTTCGTACGTCCACCGGAAGGCCGACCGGGCCACGCGCCGTCCGGCGCGGGCGGGATCCAAGCGGCCTGCATGTAGGGAAGGGTTGCAGATGGACAGCTATTTTATGACGGAGCGTCACGAGACGTTGCGGGCGGAGATCCGTGCCTTCGCCGAGGCGAAGGTGGCGCCCCGGATAGCGGACATGGAGGCATCCCGGTCCGTGGAGCACGAGCTGTCCCGTCTCATCGCCAAGGAGGGCTGGCTCGGCGTCACCGTCGACCCGGCATACGGCGGGATGGGGCTGGGCCACTTGGCGAAGACCGTCATCATCGAGGAGCTGTCTCGGGTCAGCGGGGCCATGGGCGCCATGGTGCAGGCATCGCAGCTGGGCGTAGCCAAGATCATTCACTTTGGTGACGAGCGGCAGAAGCGGAAGTGGCTGCCCGCGGTCGCGGCCGGCGACTGCCTGCCGACGATCGCGGTGACCGAGCCCCAGTCCGGTGGGCATGTGCTCGGCATGGAGTCGACGGCCCGGCGGGAGGGCGATGAGTACGTCCTCAATGGCCGCAAGGTGTTCGTCGGCAACAGTCACGTCGGCGACCTGCACGGTGTGGTCGTACGGACCGGGGAGGGGTCGAGCGGCCTCTCGGCGTTCCTCGTGGAATCCGACAGGCCCGGCTTCTCGCTGGCCCCGCACCAGCCCGCGATGGGCCTGCACGGGTTCAGCTTCGGCGAGATCCGCTACGAGAACTGCCGTGTCCCCGCCGAGAATCTCCTCGGCGGAGAGGGCCGTGGACTCGATGTGGCGTACTCCTCCAGCGTCCTGTACGGCAGACCGAATCTGACCGCCGTTTCGCTCGGCATTCATCAGGCGCTGGTGGAGGAGACGACCCGGTATGCGGCCGAACAGCAGCGCTACGGCAAACCGCTCAGCGCGGTGCCCACGGTCAAGCAGAAGCTCGGACTCATGCAGCACCGGCTGATGACCGCGCGCCTGGCCGCCTACCATGCCGTGCATCTGCTGGACTCCGGCCTCCCGTGCGACGCGGAACTGATGAACGCCAAGTACCTCAATGTGGAGTCCGCCATCGACTCGGCACGGTCCGCGATGGAGATCCATGCCGCGTGCGGCCTGTTCCCCGACCGGCCCGTCGAGCGGTTCGCCCGGGACGCCTCGCACATCTACGCCCCCGCCGGCACGTCCGACATCCAGCTGTACCGCCTCGCCGAGGTCGCACTCGGTACCTCGCGCAGCGACTGGTCCAGCCGGCTCGCCGCTCCGTTCGTCCCCGAAGCGGCGGTCGTGTAGGACGGCATCACGGGCGGGAACGCGCGGCTTCGTAGATGCGGTCCATCGCCTGGTCGCGGAAGCTCTTGATCAGGCCGAGGGAGCCGCGCGCGGTGGCCAGCGGGCGCGGCTCGGTGCCGACCGCGCACACGGTGCCCAGGGCGATGCCGGTCTCTTCGTCGATGAGCGGCGCCCCGAGGTACACGCGGATACCCAGTTCGTCGACCACGGGGTTGCCCGCGAAGCGGGGCGCCGCGTACACGTCCGGCAGGACGAGCGGGATGCGGCGGCTGATGACCTCGGGGCAGTAGCCGTGGTCGCGCTCCATCACCCGGCCGACCTCGGGCCCGCTCATCGCATCGTGCGGGCCCAGGGTGTTGGGCAGGCCCTGCGGTGTGTGCAGGCCCGCGAAGAACTGCTGGTCGGTGATGAGGTTGACCATTGCGTACGGGGTGCCTGCCGCCTCGGCGAGCTCGGTGGCGAGGGCGTCGAGGTCACTGTCCGCCTCGCCCAGCCCGAGTTCGGCGAGCCGCGCGGTGCGGGCGGCGAGTTCGGTGTCGGGGGCCTGCACGTGCAGGCCCGTTTCTGCGTCAAAGGGCACGGTGGAAGTTCCCGTCGAAGGATTCGGTGGGGGTGGCATGCGAAGTGTGTGGGTCATCAGCCTGCCGCGAGGAGCGGAGGGAGACGGTGAGCGCGTACTCGACGAGGCGGATCAGGACCTGTCGGGCGGAGAACGGGGCGCGCGCGTCGAACATGATGACGGGCACGTCGGGGCTCAGCTCCAGCGCGCCCTGTACTTCCTCGGGTGTGTAGCGGTGCGCGGTGTCGAACTCGTTGACCGCCACGACGAAGGGCACACCGCGGTCCTCGAAGAACTCCACGGCGTTGAAACAGGAGTCCAGACGCCGGGTGTCGGCGAGCACCACCGCGCCGATGGAGCCGTGGGCGAGGTCGTCCCACATGAACCAGAAGCGGTCCTGGCCCGGCGTACCGAACAGCAGGAGCTGCAGTTGCTGGCGCCACAGTGTGATGCGTCCGAAGTCCATGCTCACCGTGGTGGTGGTCTTGTTCTCCACGCCCGCCAGGCTGTCGGTGTCCGCGCTGGCCGTGGTGAGGGTCTCCTCCGTGGTCAACGGCGCGATCTCGCTGACCGTGGCGACCATGGTGGTCTTGCCCACCCCGAACCCGCCTGCGATGAGGATCTTCAGTGCAGTCAGGGGGATGTCGTCAGAGGCTTCGTAGGCCTTCAAGTGCCGCCTCCAGGAGGAGTGGGTCGCTGCCGTCCGCCTCTCGCGGCGGAAGCGCGGGAACGAGTACGTGGGTGTCGAGCAGATCGGACAGGAGGATCTTGGTGACGTTCACGGGGATCCCCAGCCGGGCGGCGATCTCCGCGACCGAACGCGGTTCCCGGCTGCACACTTCGACCACCTGGGCACTCTCGGGTCCGAGAGTGCCCAGCGTCCCGGGGACGAGTCCGGGGGCGAGCCGGACCCGCGACACCAGGCCCAAGGCGCGGGCCGGCCGGGTGCGGCCGCCGGTCAGCGCGTAGAGCCGCAGGTGCGCAGTGTCCTCGGCCAGCCAGGGGTCATCGGCGAAATCCGCCACGGTTATTCGACCAGAGCGCCGGAGGGACCCTGGGCGATGCGCGAGGGCGTGCCCAGGTGTCCCCTGACGCTCTTGACGAGCATGGCGATCTCGTAACCGACCATGCCGACGTCCGCGCTCTTGTCCGTGAGCACGCCGAGTACGCCGTTGACCCCGGCTCGGGACACGAACAGATAGCCGCCCTCGCCCTGCACGATGACCTGCTCCACCCCGCCGAAGTTCTGCTGGATGGTGGCGAGACCGCCGCCGAGCGAACACATGCCGGTGGTGATCGCGCTGAGCCGGTCCGCGTCGTCGTGCCCCAGTCCGTGGCGATGGCGCATCACACCGTCGCTGGAGGCCAGGACGGCGCCGGTCACGGCGGGCACCCGGGCCGTGAGGTCCGCCAGCAGCCAGTCCAGGTCCTGCTCGAATGAGGGCTGGGTCGTCATCGGTACTCCTGGGAATCAGTGCGCTGAGTGGGTGCCACAGGGGGGCCGGGGGTGGCCCGGTCGGCTTGTTCGGCCCTCTGCAGTCCCTCGGTGAAGCGGGCGAGCAGTCCTGCGTCGATCGAGTCGCCGTGGCTGTGGCCGTGGCCGTGGCCTGCGGTCGGCGTCTGCTCGCGAAGTTCAGGGGTGAGGTGGGAACGGCGTTCCTTGTTCCGCCGGGCGAGGCGTGGGCGCCCGGTGGCGTCCTCGGCGGCCGCGGGGGGCGTGGCCTGCACCGGCCGCTCAGGAAGGGGCGGCGTGGACACTCCCTGGGCCTCCCGGTCCTCCCGGTACTCCCGGTCCTCGTGGGCCCGCGCGTGGTCCACGGCGGGGGGCAACGGCTGCGCCTGCCGGTTCGGGCCGGGTGCGGGAGCAGGAGCAGGAGCGCGGGGTGCCTCCGGCTCGGGAGGCGGCTCCGGGGCAGCGTGAGGCGGCTCCGGGGCAGTGTGAGGCGGCTCCGGGGCAGTGCGCTGCGTCGGCGGCTTCAGGGCGCGGGACTCGCTGAGCACCGAGTGCGACAGGACCACGACGGCCTGGGTGCCGCCGTACAGGTTCTGCTGGAGCTGCACCACGAGCCCTCGCCGCCTGGCTATCTTCGCCACGACGAACAGACCGGTACGCCCGTCCTGCAGTTGCTGGTCGACGTCGAACATTTCGGGCTGGGCGAGGAGCCGGTTCATCTCGTCCCGCACCTCGGCGGACATGCCGAGACCGCGGTCCTCGATCTCCACGACCATGCCGGAGGTCGCCACCTGAGCACGGATCATCACCTGGGTGCGGGGCGGCGAGAACTTGGTGGCGTTCTCGGCGAGTTCGGCGATGAGGTGGATGATCTCGACGGCGGAGTGGCCGAGTACCTCGTAACCGGACGGCGGCGGCAGCACACGCACCCGGGGGTAATGCTCGATCTCTGCGACGGCCTGACGCAGCACCGTGGCCAGCGGGACCGGTGAGGTGAAATGCCGGGGCACCGCGCCACCGAGGACCGCCAGGCTCTCCACCGCGCGGTGAACCCGGGTGACGAGGTGGTCGATGGTGTAGAGCCGGTCGAGGTGCTCGGGGTCCTCGACGACCCGCTCGGCGTCGTCGAGCTGCTTCAGCGCGCGCGTCACCAGAATCTGCAGCCGCCGGGAAATGTTGACGAAGGCGTCCACCTGCTGGCGGGTACCCGCATGGATCACCGCGGTCTGCGCTGCGTGCTGGAGCTGCTGCAAATGCTGTTCCAGTACGGCGAAGGCATGCGGCGAGCCGGCCGCTTCGGGCAGCGGCGGGGGCTCCTCGGGGCGTTCTCCGCTGCGCAGTTGGTCCACTGTCCGGGTGACGCTCTTGTGTCCCTCGGCGGCAAGGTGCCTCAGGTGGTTGATCCACTTGCCGACCGCGGCGTCGGTCTCGGCACGCTGCCGGTGGATGGCATCCGCTGTGCCGTGCGCGGCACGCCGCGCGGCGACCAGTACGGCCGCGCAGCACACTCCGGCCGAGACTCCCGCACCCCACACCAGCGGTCCGGCCGCGCCCGCCGCGGAGACTGCGAACGCCCCGCCGGCGAGTGCGGCAACCGCTCCGGCCGGCGCGACTGCGAGCACCGTGGTGCGCTCTCGCAGACCGCGCTCGGTGCTCAGGTCGGCCCGGACAGCCTTGCCGCGCCTGCGGCCACTGCGCGGGGCGCCGGCCCCGGTGGCGTCCGGCATGTGGTGAGACATAGTCGTCCTCAGATACGAGCGGAGGGACAGGCGACGCGCCGACGTGCTGTCGATTGCGCCCGCAGTCGTCCGAACCCCCTGCGGCGGAGGCCCGTTCGGACTCGTGAGCATCTTGTCCAGGGTGACAGTCACGTGGCAAAGCCGCTTCTGGAGTGAACATCAACTTCTCAGCTCCGACCAGGGCGGAGCTACGGGCGCCCAGGGTCGTTCCGGGGTCGTTTCCCCCTGCCTCCGGACGATCGCTCACGTCCGGAGGCGCAACTCCGCGCCGCGTGGGTGACGGGGCACCCGCCCGCC
>NZ_NHSG01000420.1:0-2681 GCF_020024005.1 Streptomyces purpurogeneiscleroticus | reverse complement strand
TCGGCCCGGGTGCGGTCGCCGCGCGCGAGGAGCACGCCGGGCGACTCGGGGAGGTACTTCAGGAGCAGCGGTACGGCGATGAGGGCGGGCAGCACGCCCGCCCAGAACACGGCGCGCCAGCCCGCTGCGGGCGCCAGGCCGAGCCCGATGCCGGTCGCCGCCATGCCGCCCGCGTGGTACGAGGACATCAGCAGGCCGGTGGTGAGCGCGGCCCGGCCGGGCGGCGCGAACTCCAGCACCATCGCGAGGGCCAGCGGGGTGAGGCCGCCGAGGCCGATGCCGGCGAGGAACCGGCCGGCGCCGAAGACCGTCGGATCGCCGGCGAGGGCACAGACCCCGGAGCCGAGCGAGAAGAGCACGACACTGGCCACGAGGGTGGAGCGGCGGCCGAGCCAGTCGGTGACGTTGCCGGCGGCGAGCGCGCCGAAGAACATGCCGAAGGCGGTCCAGCTGCCGATCGAGCCGGCGCTCGCGGGGGTGAGGCCGAGGCCGGGGTCGTCGAGCATGTGCGGCATGACGGCGCCGTAGATGTTGACGTCCATCCCGTCGAAGAAGACCGCGAGCCAGCACAGGGCCAGGACCGGGAAGACCGTGCGGAAGGTGTGTGTCATGGGTGTCCCTGGAGTCTGTGCGGCGGATCGACACATCGGCTCTTGCTCACTTTGTTCGCCTGGTGAAATCTCATTCACCGAGCGAGTGGCACGAGTTTCGGGCCGCACCCGGCGGCTGTCAATGGGTGTACAGGAGTCATTGACCTGTCCCCGTGTGCCGCTCCTACGGTGAGGCCCGACATCAGCACGCGAAGGGGAGAACCGATGGCCACGGTGAGGGACGCGACGTACGAGCTGCTCCGGGCGCACGGCCTGACGACCGTCTTCGGCAATCCGGGCTCGAACGAGCTGCCGTTCCTCGCCGGGCTGCCGGATGACTTCCGTTACGTCCTCGGGCTGCACGAGGGGGCGGTGCTGGCGATGGCCGACGGGTACGCGCAGGCACGCGGCGCCGCCGCGTTCGTGAATCTGCACGCGGCCGCCGGTACCGGCAACGCGATGGGCATGCTCGCCAACTCCGTGTACGCGCACAGCCCCTTGGTGATCACCGCGGGCCAGCAGGTGCGCTCGACGGTCGGCCAGGAAGTCATGCTGGCGAACATGGACGCGCCCTCCCTGCCGAAGCCGTTGGTCAAGTGGGCCTGCGAGCCGGCCTGCGCGGCGGACGTGCCGCGCGCGCTCAGCCAGGCGATCCACCTGGCCAATCTGCCGGCCAAGGGGCCGGTGTACGTGTCGGTGCCCTACGACGACTGGGCACAGGAAGCACCGGAGGGGATACGGCATCTGACGGTGCGTCGGACGGCGGCGGCCGGCTCGCTGAGCGGGGCGCAACTCGACGACCTTGCGGTGGCCCTGGACGCGGCCGAGAACCCCGTGCTGGTGCTGGGCCCGGAGGTCGATGCCGAGGGGGCCAATGCCGATGCCGTGCGGCTGGCGGAGAAGCTGAGCGCGCCGGTGTGGATCGCGCCCTCGGCGTCCCGCTGCCCGTTTCCGACCCGGCACCCCGCCTTCCGCGGCGTGCTGCCCGCCGCCGTACAGGGCGTGAGCGACGCGCTGGCCGGGCACGACGTGATCCTGGTCGCCGGGGCTCCGGTGTTCCGGTACCACCAGTTCGTGCCCGGCGCGTATCTGCCCGAGGGCGCGCGGCTGATCCACCTCACCAGCGACCCGGGCGAGGCGGCGCGGGCGCCGATGGGCGAGGCGCTGGTCGGCGGGGTGCGGGAGGCGCTGGCACGGGTCGCGGACGCGGTGACCGGCGGGCGGCGCCCGGCCCTGCCCCCGCTGCCGGACTTCCGGCCCGCGCCCGCCGCCGCGTCCGGCGACCGGCTGCATCCGGAGGAACTGTTCGCGCTGCTGCGCAGGACCGCGCCGCAGGACGCGGTGTACGTGAAGGAGTCCACCTCCACGACCGGCGCGTTCTGGTCGCAGCTGGACCTCTCCCTGCCGGGCAGTTACTTCTTTCCGGCCTCCGGCGGGCTGGGCTTCGGGCTGCCCGCCGCCGTCGGCGCGCAACTGGCGCACACCGAGCGGCAGGTGATCGGGCTGATCGGCGACGGGTCGGCGAACTACGGCATCACGGCGCTGTGGACGGCCGCCCGGTACGGCATCCCGGTGATCATCGTGATCCTCAACAACGGTACGTACGGCGCGCTGCGCTGGTTCTCCAAGGTGCTGGACTCCGGGGAGACGCCGGGCATGGACGTGCCCGGCATCGACTTCGTCCGGCTCGCCGGGGGTTACGGGGTCGCGGCGAGCGCCGTGCGGACCGGCGAGGACTTCGTGCGCGCCCTGAAGGACGCACTCGGCAGCCGCCGGCCCGCCGTCATCGAAGTGGCGACCGAACTCACGGAGCCGTAGCCACGGCCGGTTCTCCCTTCTTCCGGGTCGCCAGCGCCTCCATGCGGGTGATCAGCGGCGGGAGGAAGGGCGAGCCCGCCGTCGCCGCGCCGGCCGCGCCCAGGGCGATCGTCCAGGCGACCGGCCCGAGCGGGGTGCAGCCGAAGAAGTGGCTGAGCCCCGGCGTCTGGACGACGGCCGCGAGGGCCGCCATCGAGCCGACGGCGGACGCCACGACGGACCGGTCCCGGCCGCCGATCAGCAGGGTCTGGCCGAGCTGGGTGGCGACCAGCG